>DAOUCS010000131.1:0-1635 GCA_034431815.1 Dehalococcoidia bacterium | reverse complement strand
GTCGACGTCTTCATTCCCACCTACAACGAGCCGCTTTCGGTGCTTCGGCCCACGGTCGCCGCCGCGGTGGCGATGGAGTACCCTCACCGCACCTACGTGCTCGACGACGGCAGACGGGAGGAGGTGCGGGCGCTCTGCGAGGAGCTCGGGGCGGAGTACCTGACCCGGCCCGCCAACACGCACGCCAAGGCCGGCAACATCAACGAGGCACTGAAGAAAACGAGCGGCGCGTTCATCGCCTTCTTCGACGCCGACCACGCCCCCTTCCCCCACTTCCTCGTGCGGCTGCTGGGGTACTTCCGCGACCCGAAGGTTGCGCTCGTCCAGGCGCCCCAGGTGTACTACAACCTCGATTCCTTCCAGCACGAGCGAGTGCGCGGCTCGCGCGATCACACCCCGTGGCACGAGCAGTCGGTCTTCTACGACGCCATCCTGCCGGGGAAGGACCGGTGGAACGCGGTCTTCTGGTGCGGCTCGACCGCCATCATCCGGCGGCGCGCCCTCGAGGAGATCGGCGGCGTCGATACCCGCACCGTCACCGAGGACATGCACACCACAATGTCGATGCACGCCCGCGGCTGGAAGAGCGTGTACCACAACGAGGAACTTGCGGTCGGCATCGCCCCCGACGACCTCGAAGCGTTCCTGGTGCAGCGGCTCCGGTGGGCCCAGGGAGCGGTCCAGATCCTCCGCAGCGACAACCCGTTCCTGCGGCGGGGACTCACCTGGCGGCAGCGTATCGCCTACTTCACCAGCGTGGCGTACGTCCTCGAGTACGTCCCGAAGCTCATCTACCTGGTGACGCCCATCGAGGCGCTCCTGCTCGGCGTCCTGCCGGTGCGGACGACCGGCGAGGAGCTGCTGCTGCATTTCCTCCCCTACTACGCCTCCGGCGTTGTCGCCACGCGGCTCCTTTCCCGGGGAACGCTTCCGTACTTCCCCTCGCAGCGCTTCCATTTCCTGAAGCTCGGGATCATGCTTCGCGCCCTGACGGCGCTCATCTATCCCCGCCGGCTGAAGTTCAAGGTGACGCCGAAGGTGGGCGACGCCGCGCAGCCGCTCTACCTGGAGCTTCGCCACCTGAAGCTGCAGATCGGGCTCGGCATCGCCTCAGCGCTCGCCGCCGGCTGGGCGGTGGGCTGGTGGGCGGCCGGCGCCGAGTGGCAGCTTCACGGTGCGGCTCTCTGGGTAACCGTCGGCTGGGCGCTCTTCAACTGCTGGCTCGCGCTCTCCGCCGTTCGCTGGGCGACGCGCCGGCCGCACCGGCGGGAGATGTACCGCTTCCCCTTCGAGGCACCGGTCGTGGCCCGCTTCGAGGGCGCCGACATCATCGGCCGGAGCGTCGACCTCTCGGGGGGGGGCATCGCCTGGCGTGCCGGCGTCCCTCTGCCCGTCGGCGCCCAGGGTACGGTATCGCTCATCCTCCCGGGCGGCGACCGGCTCCACCTGCCGGTCGAAGTGCGCTCCGTGCGCCGCGACCGCGAAGGCCGGCCGATTATCGGCGGCCGATTCCTGCCCATGGAGAACGGCGTCCGGAAACAGCTCGTGCTGCTCCTCTTCCAGCAGGTGGCGCTGGCGCACGTCCGCGGCACGGAACCGACGCCCGCGGCAGCGGCAGCCGGAGCGCCCGCGGTA
>DAOUCS010000130.1:0-44545 GCA_034431815.1 Dehalococcoidia bacterium | reverse complement strand
AACCTCTGGGTGAAGAAGGTCGTCGTCGGCGACCCGGCTGACGCCACGTCGTTCACGGTCTCGGTCTCCGGCCTCGGCAGCGGGCTCTCCTTCTCGCAACCCTCGCCGCGGAGCTTCATCGGCGTCGCCCTTGGTTCCTATACGGTCACCGAAGGCGCGCCGCCCGCCGGCTACAGCCTCGTCGGCTACGCGGTCGTCGCGTCCGCCGATGCGGCCTGCCCGGCCTCGGCGTCGAGCACCGGGCCCTCCGTGAACGTGACCCTGACGTCCGGCGCCCCCAACGCCACCGTCTGCGTCTACAACCAGCGGCCGGCGACGCCGACGCCGACGCCCACGCCGACGACGCCGGCACCGACATCGACGCCGACCACGCCGGCACCGACATCGACGCCGACGACGCCGGCACCGACATCGACGCCGACGACGCCAGCACCCACATCGACGCCGACGCCCACGCCGACGCCGACCGAGGCGGTCGCGGGTGAGGCGACGCCCGGCCCGACCGCGACGCCGGTGGTGCCGCGAGCCGGGACCGGCACCGCGGGCGGAGCCGGCTCCGCGGCTGCTGCCGCCATCCTCCTCGGCCTCGCACTGGCTGCGGCTGGGGCGGCGGTCCTGAGGATGCGTGCGCCGCGCTGACGCCTTTGCCGCTCCTGGGCACCGAGGGGTCCCCGCAGGGGACCCCTCGGTTTGTCCGTCGTCAGCTTCCTGAGCGGACACTTTTCGCTGCCAGGATACTGACGATTTGTCGCAAACTCGGGACGGCGTCACAAACCCCTGGCGATGTGTTACGAGAAGGTGCGCTTCCGGCTGAGTTAGCATTTCGATGCGTAACGTTTCAGTGAATTCCCAGGTAGTAGCAAGTGGACGGAGGTCGGAAGCGGGCCTTCGGACTCTGTGTGTGGGCTGGGAGGAGGACACCCATGCATTGGGAGCGCTTCGTCCGTACCGGGCGGTTCCGGCTGTGGGGAGCGGCCGCCCTGTGGGTCGCTGCGGCCGCGGCGACCGCCTTGTTCGTTGCCGGGCCCCTCGCGGCTGCCCAGGGCCAAGGCGGAGGAGGCGGGCAAGGAGGCCAAGGAGGCGGAGGTCAGCCGCCCTTCATCACGATTTCGCAGGGGAGCTGTGCTGACGACGGAAGCGGCTGGGTCTTCCACATCATCGGGCAGCGATTCCCTGAGGGTACATGGACGTTGAACGGCCAATACGATAACGGCGCCGGCTCCACGGTCTTCGGACCCGTCGTCGGAAGTGTTCAGGGGGGTAGCCTTCATTGGTTCGTCAGTATCCCCTGGGGCTCTGCCGATACCATTACCCTCTTAGCCGTGTCCGCATCGGACGGCACGACGACTGTCGCGTGGGACGGGAACGGTGCCAGCAATGCCACGGTCAGCAAGACTGCCGCGTGCGGTGGCGGCGTTGTCGCAAGCGATGCGACGATTGTGGTGACGAAGTATCAGCAGCAGCCCGGGAACGATCCGGTCGAGGTCAGCGGGTGGGCGATCTCGGTCGCGGGTGTCGGGACTGAGACCACGGGCGAGGGCGGCCAGGCTATCTTTGCAGGCCTCGCCGCCGGGACGTACACGGTGTGCGAGGCCGTGCCAGCGGGCTGGCAGAACGTCGGCGCGACGGTGGGCGACACCGAAGCAACCGTGACGTTGGAAAATGGTCAGGCGTGCGTCGAGCTCGATGCCTCGGCGGGCGGGGAGTTCCAGGTCGCATTCTACAACCGGCGGCTGGCGACTATCGTGGTGAAGAAGTACTACGGCCAGCCCCCCGATTCCTCCGCGGGCATCGTCGGCTGGACTGTGGTCGTGGGTGAAACGGAGCGGACCACGGGCGGCGCCGGCCGCGCCGACTTCGAGGGCCTGGAGCCCGGAACGTACACCGTCTGCGAGGCGCTCCCCGCGGGGTGGGTGAACACGGGCGCTTCGGTCGGCGCGGAGAGCCAATCGCCGATCCAAGAGGATGGCCGGCTTTGCGTCACCGTCGACGCCTCGGCCGGCGGGACCTTCGAGGTGGACTTCTGGAACCGCCCCCGCGACGGGGAGCGCGGCGCGGTGGTTCTCAGCAGCGGGCAGTGCGTGCAGCAAGGCGGGGAGTTCTTCGTCCGCTTCCACTCCCTCATCCCCGCGTCGTGGGGTGTGCCTAACGGCTCGGGAGGAGGCCTCACCGTCTGGTACCGGGTGGAAAACGGTCCGGTCCAGAGCCTGACCGTCCCCGAACAAGCAGACCGGAATCGGGTGCCCGACTGGCGGGTCGAAATCCCCGTCGGCAGCGGCGGTACCGTCACCGTGGTGGTCGCTTCGGCGGGCTCGTACTGGTGGGGCCAGAACGGCCGCGAGTGGGCGACCGTGTCCTGCGGCGCCGGCGGCTGACGCTCCCCCCGAGCCCCTTCAGAGCGGCGGCTCGAAGCGGAGCCGGTGACCGGGTTCCGTCCCGGCAGCCGCCCCGGCGGGCAGCTCGGCGACGCCGCGCGTCCCCCGCGGGGCGAACGCAAGCCCAAGCCACGGCCGCAGCCCCCGAACGACCTTCGTCACGACGCCCCCGCGGTCGAAGAAGACCGCATCGATGGGGAAGCGCATCCCCAGCATGTGGATCGAAGCGCACGGCACGATGACGAGCCCCTCGCCGGGGCGGAGCCGCCGGGCGAACATCAGGCCGCGCAGCCGCTGGCCGAACCGCTCCGCCACCCGCGCCTCGACCGCGAGCGTTCGGCCCGTCGTCTCGTCGACGATCGCGACATGGCGCATCGGCATACGGCGCCATCCTTGCAGGGCGTTTCCGTACCGTCTACGCCTCCCGTCGTCCGTTGACGTGAGGGTGAAAGCTCGCCTACCGTTCGACGTATCGGCACGACCGAGCAGGATTCCGAATGACCGACCTTCCCCGCGAGCCCGAGCGGGCCCTGTTCGGGCGCCACGAAGCCGCTGCGGCACCCTCCGAACGTTCGGGTCGGCTCGCCGCCTTCTCGGTATTCCGCAACCGCGACTACCGGTTCCTCTGGCTCTCGTCCGCGCTTTCGTTCCTCGGCATGCAGATGCAGCAGGTGGGGCGGGGGCTGCTCGCTTGGGAGCTCACCCACAGCTTCACGGCCGTGGGGGCGATCTCCCTCTCCTTCGGGCTGCCGATGCTCCTCTTTTCGCTCGTCGGGGGCGCCGTCGCAGACCGGGTGAATAAGCGAAACCTCTCCCTGTCGACGCAGCTCGTGACGGTGGGGCTCGCGGTGCTGACGGCGGCCTTGGTGGCGACGGACCTTATCACCATCGGCTTCCTGTTCGCGGTCGGGCTCGTCCAGGGAACGCTCTTCGCTTTCAACGGGCCGGCGCGCTCGCCGCTGATGGCGATGGTCGTCGGCCCGCGGCAGCTCATGTCGGCCATCGCGATGTCGAACGCCGCGATGAATGGCACGCGGATCGTCGGGCCGGCCGTCGCAGGCGCCCTCGCGGCCCAGGGTCTCGATGCCGTGTTCTGGGGCCAGGCGACCGTCTACGCCGGGGCGGCGCTGGCCCTGGCGGGCGTTCCCGCCAGCCGCGGCGAGCCGATGCCGCTTGGGCCAGGCGTGCGGCGCCCGGCGATGGCGAAGCAGATCGCCGACGGCCTCCGCTACGTTGCCCGGGAGCCGTCGCTCCGGCAGCTGATGCTCCTCGCGTTCATCCCCACCCTCTTCGGCATGCCGTACGTCATGCTGATGCCGGGGTTCGTCCAGCGCGACCTCGGCCAGTCCGAGGCTGCCTACGGATTCCTGCTCACGGTGTCAGGCATCGGCGCGCTGGCGGGCTCGCTGGCGCTCGCCCTCATGACCGATTTCCGCCGGAAGCCGCTGCTGCAGTTCGCGACCGGTCTCGCTTCCGGGGCGTCGCTGGCCGGGCTCGCCGCCGCGGCGGCGGCCTTCGGCTACGCGGGAGCGCTGGCCGCGACCGTCATCACCGGCTTCACCTTTACGGTCTACCAGACCCTGAACAACACGATGGTCATGAACGCCGCCGATCCCGAGTATTACGGCCGGGTGATGAGCATCTACATGCTCACCTTCAGCGTCATGCCGCTCATGGCGGCGCCTCTGGGGGCCTTGGCCGACGCGGTCGGGGCGTCGGTGCTCTTCGTGGTGCAGGGATGCCTGGTGGCGGGCGGGGTGCTCGTCATCGGATTGTCCAACCCGCGGTTCACCTTCGGAGCAACGCCGGCGCCGGGCTCTGCTGCGCACCGGCCCGTGGCGCGAATGCCGATGTCGCCCGGCGCCTGACGTCCGCCTACGGCCCGAGCTCGACGACGAGCGTCGCCCGCTCATGATCGATGGCGCTGATCGACACGCGGGCGACGCCCTCCATGGCCGAGAGCCGCTCCTGAAAGTCGAGGATGCGCCCGAAGTCGCCGCCGCGTACCTCGAGCTGGACGCGGAGCGGCTCGGCCCCGGGAGCGGCCTGCGGACGCGCCGGAGGCGGACGGGGCGTCTCCAGCTCATCGGCCAAGTGCTCGAGCCCGCGGAGGATGGTGTCGATGGTCCGGGCTGCCTGCGCGTACTCGTCCCGCAGGCGAAGCACGGGGTCCGCGACGGCCTGCTGCAGCTGTCGAGCTGCCGTCGGCTGCTCCGAAGGCGCGAGCCCCAGGCGCCGTTCGAGACGTTCGAGGCGCTCGAGGAGTCGGTCGTACTCCTGGCGGAGCAGGTCGTACCGACGGCGCAGCTGGCGGAGCGCCGCCTCGCCCGATGCGGTCTCGTGGAGACGTTCCCGGAGGAACTCCTCGTCGAAGTCCTGTTCCGTCATCCGGCCCCCACTCACCGTGCCCGACGTGGAGGCCGGAGTCCAGAGGGGGCCTCAGGCGGTGCTGGCGGCCGCCGGCGCGCTGTGCGCTCGGCAGGCGCCCCCTTCGAGGCGGTATCCGAATCCCCGCACGGTCACGAGGTAGCGGGGCTCTTCGGGCGACGGCTCCAGCTTTCGCCGGATCCGCCGGACATACACCTTCAGGACTTCCTGGGCCTCCCGCGGCCGGTATTCGTACTCGTCGCTGACGGCGTTCAGGATTTCGTGCGGGGCGAGGACGCGTCCGGCGTTCTTTGCCAGAAAGGCGAGAATGCGGAATTCCGATGCCGTCAGCGGGATGTACTCACCTCCGCGTTCGACCTCGCATCGATTTAGATCGACGACGAGGTCCCCGATCTGAAGCAGTCCCAGCGATTCCGATGCCACAGGCGCCAGGCCCCTTCGTCGCAAGACGGCGTGGGCCTGGGCTACGACGACGCGGTCTGGGGCGTCGGCCTGGAGGCAGGCGTCGGCGCCCGCCGTGAGGCATTCGGCGACGGCGTCGGGGAGCGTTTCCTCGAGGACCGCGATGAGCGGCACCTCTGAGCGCGCAATGGCGGCGAGGGCATCGAAGTCGTGCAGCGCCAGGCCGTCGCACCGCCACAGGACGAGGTCGAACTCACCTGAAACTGCGAGGTCGAGCGCAGCAGGGCCCTTGGGGCGTTGGAGGACGGCGAACCCGCCCTCGTGGAGCGCCCGGATGAGGGGCATGCTCCGGCGGCCGTCATCGGCGACGAGGAGCGCGCTTTGGAACCGGCGCGGCCTCGCTGTGTTCACCTGAATGACCCTCGGCAACCCTTCCAGCGTCGTGGGCGCGATTATACACCCACGCGCAAGTAGGGGAAGTCCCGATTTCGGCCTTCTCGGACCCTGAAATGTTCGCTTGATCCTAATCCTTCCGCCACGACGAAGTACGGGAATCACCTATTGGCCCAATCGAAGGAACAGTCGATAGTGTCGATATGGGAGTGCCGAAGCGCGTCTGGACCTACGACGACGAGCTCGACCGGCGCCGGCGCCAGCTCGCCGCCCGCCATTGGCGCCCTCGCCAGGTGCCCATCGACCTGGCCGAAGAACGCCTTCGCCGCCTGCGCGAGCGCGCCCGCGACACCCGCGACCCGTAGCGGCCGCGGGCTTCGTTTGCCGCCCGCGAACGAGCTCGCCTATACTGCCGGGAGGGTTCCGTGCGGGCCCGGTTCGCCCGCCACCATCCCCTCCCCGGAGTTCGCGCCGCATGCCGAGCAGCTCGAAGAAGGATTGGCTCGATTCTACCTATCGGAAGGCCGTCGAGCGCGCTCCCGAGCGCCAGGAGCGGTTCGTCACCACCGGCGAGATGGTCATCGAGCCGCTTTACACCGCCGAAGACCTCGCGGGCTGGGACCCGAACCGCGAGCTCGGCTATCCCGGCGAGTATCCGTTCACCCGCGGCATCCAACCCACGATGTACCGCGGCCGCCTCTGGACGATGCGGCAGTACGCTGGCTTCGGCACGGCAGAGGAATCGAACCGGCGGTACCGGTATCTCCTCGAGAACGGGCAGACGGGCCTCTCTGTCGCCTTCGACCTTCCGACGCAGATCGGCTACGACTCTGACCACCCGATGGCAGCCAGCGAGGTGGGGAAGGTCGGCGTCGCCATCGATTCCATCGAGGACATGCTCATCCTGTTCGACGGGATCCCCCTCGACAAAGTCACGACCTCGATGACGATCAACGCCACGGCGGCCATCCTCCTCGCCATGTACATCGCCGTCGGCAAGACGCAGGGGGTCCCGCCGGAGAAGCTGGGCGGAACCATTCAGAACGACATCCTGAAGGAGTACATCACCCGCGGCACGTGGATTTACCCGCCGAAGCCCTCGATGCGGCTCATCACCGACATCTTCAAGTACTGCAGCGAGCACGTGCCGCAGTGGAACACCATCTCCATCTCCGGCTACCACATGCGCGAGGCGGGCGCGACGGCCGCCCAGGAAGTCGGTTTCACCCTGGCGAACGGCATCGCCTACGTGCAGGCGGCTATTGATGCGGGCCTCGATGTCGACGAGTTCGCCCCGCGGCTCAGCTTCTTCTTCGCCTGCCACAACAACTTCCTTGAAGAGGTGGCGAAGTTCCGCGCTGCCCGCCGCCTCTGGGCGCGCATCATGAGGGAGCGGTTCGAAGCGAAGAACCCCCGCTCGTGGATGCTCCGCTTCCATACCCAGACCGGCGGTGCGACCCTCACGGCCCAACAGCCGGAGAACAATATCGTCCGCACCGCCATCCAGGCCCTCGCTGCCGTGCTCGGGGGCACGCAATCGCTCCACACGAACTCGATGGACGAGGCGCTGGGGCTCCCGACGGAAAAATCGGTCCAGATCGCGCTCCGGACGCAGCAGATCATCGCCTACGAGAGCGGCGTGGCCGACACCATCGACCCCCTTGCCGGCTCGTACTACGTCGAGCACCTGACGAACGAGATCGAGAAGGCCGCTCGCAACTACATCGAGATCATCGACAGCCTCGGCGGCGCGTTGGCGGCCATCGAGCGGGGCTACCAGCAGCGCGAGATCCAGGAGTCGGCGTACCGTTACCAGCGGGAAATCGAGGAGAAGAAGCGCATCATCGTCGGCGTGAACGAATTCGTCACTCGCGAGGAGGAAAAGCCCGAAATCCTCCGGCTCGACCCGTCGATCGGCCAGCGTCAGGTGGAGCGGCTGCGGCGGCTGCGCGAAACGCGCGACGGCGAGCGGGTGGCCTGCCTCCTCGAGAAACTCCGCCGGGCGGCCGAGGGCACGGAGAACCTCATGCCAATTATCATCGAGTGCGTCGAGGCCCGCGCCACGCTGGGCGAAATCAGCGACGCCCTCCGCAAAGCGTGGGGCGAGCATCGGGAAACGGTGGTGATCTGACGTGCAGTCCGGCGAAACGCGCTCCTTGGCGGAAGCCCGGCACCGGCTCCTCGCCGAACTGGAGCGCGAGCGCAACCAGCTGCTGCGCAACATCGAGACCTGCCGCATCCGCGATATCGAGCGCCCGTTCATCGGCGACTGGTCCCTGAAGGACATCGTCGGTCACGTCGCTACCTGGGAGGCCGAAGTCGTCCTTGCGCTGAAGCAGCTCCGGGCAGGCCGGAGGCCGGCCATCCTCGACTTCGACCGCAGCCGCCTGGACGAGTGGAACCAGGAGCACGTGGAGCGGAAGCGGGATCTCAACTTCTGGTGTGTACTCGAGCAGCTCAAAGGCGGCCGCCGCCGTCTCCTGGAGGAGATCGCTCAGCTCTCCGACGAGGAAGTCGCCTCGGAAGGCTCGATCCACAACAAGCTGATTCGCTCCGTTATCGACCACGACCGGCAGCACTGGCACCCCATCGCCGCCCGCCTGGCGGGCATGGCCGGGGTCCGCGAGACGAGTTTCCACTCCGTGCCCGAAGAGGTGTGGGCGCTCGACTGACCATCCCCGCGGAAGGAGAAGGCGCGTGATCACCAAGATCCACCACGTGGGCATCGTCGTGCGGAGCGCCGATGAGGCGCTGAAGTTCTACCGCGACGCGCTCGGTCTGCCGGTGACCGCCGACAAGGTCGTCGAGGACCAGGGCGTGCGGGGCGTCCTCCTTCAGATCGGGAACTCCGAAATCGAACTCATCGAGCCGACCTGCACCGACACGGGGGTGTACCGCTTCCTCGAATCCCGGGGCGAAGGCATGCACCACATCTGCTTCGAGACCGACGATGTGGCAGCGGAGTTGGAGGCCGCTAAGCAGAAGGGCATCCAGGTCATCGACGAAAAGCCTCGCCGCGGCCTCGCCGGGATGATCTGCTTCCTCCACCCCAAATCCAACCACGGCGTGCTGGTGGAGTTCGCCCAGCCGCTCCCCGAAGGGCATTGATGTCCATCGGCGCCACCCACATCGACCACATCGTCATCCGTTCGAGCGACAGCGCCGCCACGGCAGCGCACTTCTCGCGTCTGCTCGGCGCACCCATCCGCCGGACGATGACGCGTCCCGGGTCGGGGGCGCATCTGGAATTCATGAAGTTCGGCGAGGTGATCCTCGAGTTCGCCGGCCCGCCCCAGCCCGGTGAAGGGGAGCCTCGGGCCGAGCTCGCCGGCTTCGTGCTCTGCGTGCACGACATCCACTCCGCCGTGGAACGCCTCCGAGCGTGCGGCTACCCGGTGGGCGACCCGAAGCCGGCTGTGCAGCCGGGCGCGCTCATCGCAACGGTCCGGGGCGGCACACACGGCGTGCCGTTCGCCATCATGCAATACGGCGCCATCCCCGAATCAACCACCGCCGAGGAGCCCAAGGCATGAAGCTGCTGAAGATCGACCACGTCGGCATCGTGGTGCGGGACCTGCAGGAGGCGCTCGCCACCTACGAGCGGAACTTCGGCCTGAAAGCCGACCCGAACCGCGGCGGCGAGATCCCGGCGCTCGGCATCCGCAACGCCTTCGTGCCCGTGGGCGAGAGCGACCTCGAATTCATTCAGCCGATTTCGGACCAGGGGCCGGTGGCCGACTTCGCGCGCGAGCGGGGCGAGGGGCAGTTCCTGCTCTCCCTCGCGGTCGATGACCTCAACGCTGCGGTCGAACACCTCCGCGCTCTCGGCTGCCGAGTGAGCGAACCAAACAATGGCATCGCCTTCGTCTCTCCGAAGTCGACGCACGGCGTGAACCTGCAGCTCATCCAACGGGGGTAGATCGGCGAACGGCTCGACATACAATGGAGACGGTATGAGCAGCGCACCGACCACCACGAAGAAGATCCGCGTCCTCATCGCGAAGCCGGGGCTCGACGGCCACGACCGCGGCGCGAAGGTCGTCGCCCGAGCGCTTCGCGACGCCGGGATGGAGGTCATCTACACTGGCATCCGCCAAACGCCGGAGATGATCGCGGAGGCCGCGCTCCAGGAAGACGTGGACGTGGTCGGCCTGAGCATCCTCTCCGGCGCGCACCTCGAGCTCTTTCCTCGGGTCGTCGAAGAACTCAAGAAGCGCGGCGTCGACGACGTCCTTCTCTTCGCCGGCGGCATCATCCCCGACGAGGACGTGCCCAAGCTGAAGGAGCTCGGGTTCAAGGAGATCTTCGGCCCCGGCACGAACACGCAGGACATCGTCAAGTTCGTCTTCGAACACGTGAAGAAATAGCCCAGTGAACGAGCTCCTCGAACGTTTCCTTCAGGGCGACCGTCGCGCCCTCGCCCGCGTCGTCACCCGCGTCGAAAACGACACCGACGAAGGCCGGGAGTACGTGCGGCTCCTGTACCCGCGTTCGGGGCGGGCGCACACGGTCGGCATCACGGGCAGCGCCGGGTCTGGCAAGAGCACCGTGACAGGCGCCCTGGCCGCCGAATGGCGCCGGCGGGGCAAACAGGTGGGCATCGTTGCCGTCGACCCCTCGAGCCCGTTCACCCAAGGGGCGCTCTTGGGCGATCGCATCCGCATGCATGACCTGGCGCTCGACCCGGGCGTGTACATCCGCTCCATGGCCTCCAGGGGGGCGCTCGGCGGCCTTGCCCCGGCGGTGAACGATGTGGTGGTGGTGATGGACGCCTTCGGGTTCGACGTCATCCTCATCGAGACCGTGGGCGCCGGCCAGGACGAAGTGGAAATCGCCGGTACAGCCCTCACCACCGTTCTGGTGAACAACCCGGGCACGGGCGACGACATCCAGGCGATGAAGGCCGGCATTATCGAGATCGCCGACATCCTCGTTGTCAACAAGGCCGACCTCCCCGGCGCCGATACGCTGGTCTCCCAGCTTCAGGCGCTCCTCACGCTCGCGCCGGCTGGGGCGCGGCGGCCTCCCATCCTCCGGACCATCGCCCTCACGGGTGAGGGCATCCCTGCCCTCGCCGACGCCATCGAAGCCCATCGCGCCGAGCTCGAGCATTCCGGCGAACTCGAGCGGCAGCGCCAGGACGACGCCCGCCACCAGATCCTTGCGCAGGCCCGGGCGATCCTCCTCGAACGGATTCGTGCGGCCACCCCGGAGGACGAACTCGACGCCCTCGTTGCTCGCGTAGCTGCCCGGGAGCTCGATCCGCACACCGCTGCCGAGGAACTGGCCAGCGCGGTGCTCGGGATGCCGCTCCGCCCGTGATACGATCGCCGGCGTGACCCAGCAGCGGATCCGCGTGTGGTTCCGAAAAGGGGAGCGCCTCCGTTTCATCTCCCATCTCGACATCCTTCGCCACTGGGAGCGGGCCATTCGCCGCGCAGAGCTCCCGCTTGCGTACTCGCACGGTTTTACGCCCCATCCGAAGATCGCCTTTGCGGCTCCGCTGCCGCTCGGGTTCACGAGCGAGGCGGAGGTGATGGACGTTACCCTCACCGAGCGTGTGGGGCTCGAGGAGTTCTGCCGCCGCCTGGCGGAGCAGACGACCGAGGACCTCGCCATCGTCACCGTCCGCGAGGTGCCCCTTTCCGCACCGGCACCCCAGGCGGCCCTGGCCTGGGCCGACTACGAGGCGGAAGTGCCAGTTCCCGCTGAGGACGCGCAGCGGCGGGCGGCCGAGTTCCTCGCCGCCGACAGCTGGTCCTACACCGACACGAAGCGGGAGCGGCCCCGGACCTACGACCTTCGGCGGGCCGTCGCCTGGCTGCAGGTGCGCCCCGCCCCGTGCGGCAGCGTGCTGGCCATGCGCCTCCAGGCCGACCAGGAGCTCACAGCGCGGCCGGAACACGTGGTCGAGGCGCTCTTCCCGGGTGTGGAGCCCAGGCGCATCACCCGCACCGGGCTCGTCCTGCGCGACTCCACGCCGGCAATCGACGCCTGGCGTACGAAGGGGCGGTTCCGATGACGGTCGTCGTCCGTCCGGCGGTCAGCGGCGATGCTCCGGGGCTCTACGCGCTCTGGCAGGCGATGCTCCGCCACTACGCATCGGTCGACCGCCGCGTGATCCCCTCCCCCGTGAGCGAGCAAGAGTTCGCGGAGGCGCTCGACGAAATCCTCGCGAATCCGTTCTCAGCCGCCTTTGTCGCGGAAGACGAGGGGGCGCTGGTGGGCTTCGTGAGCGGCGGCATCGAGAGCGCGCCGACCTCCCGCCTGCCCGATCGCCACCTCACCATTGGCCACTTCTACGTCGCCCCCGCGTATCGCGGCTTGGGCATCGGCCGCCAGCTCTTTCGGGCCATCGCTGAATGGGGGATGCGGACCGATGAAATCCACCACTTCGAGATGACCGTCCTCGAAGCCGACCGGGACGCGCGGGAGTTCTGGTCGCGGTTGGGCTTCACGCCCTTCATTCAGCGCCTGTGGGCTCCGCTCTCGGTCCTCGAGGAAGGTCCTGAGCGGCCGTGACCCTCTACCTCATCCGGCACGGGGAAACGGCTGCGAACCGCGACGGTCTCGGGCTCGGCCGGGCCGACGTGCCCCTCACGGAGCGCGGGCTCCGGCAGGCCGAAGCCATCGCTGCTGCCTGCGCCCGATTGCCTATCGCCGCCGTCTGGACCAGCCCGCTGCAGCGGGCTCGGCGCACGGCCGAGGCCGTCGCTCGGGCGGCCGGGGCTTCGCTCGTCGTCGAAGAGGCGCTCGCCGAGCTCGATGTCGGGGATACGGAGGGGCTGCCCTTGGCGGAGATTCGCCGCCTGTGGCCCGAGTTCGTCGCCGCATGGCTGAGCGACGACCCCGCCGCGGTGCGGATGCCCGGCGGCGAATCACTCGATGACCTGGCTGGCCGCCTTCGGCCCCTGCTGCCCCGCGTGCGCGAACTCGAGCGCGAGGGCTTGGCTATCGTCTCCCATACGTTCGTGTTGCGGACCCTGCTCTGTCTTCTGCTCGAACTTCCCCTCGCCTCCTTCCGCTCGTTTGCCTGCGACCTTGCCTCGCTGAGCGCGGTGGACCTTACTCCCCGGCCGGTGATTCGCCGCTGGAATGATACCTGCCACCTCTCCGGGCTTGAACCTGGCGGCGCGGAGTCGTACCGTGGGGAGCCACGATGAAGCTGCGGAGCCTCGTCTCGAGCCGAGGGCGGATAGCCTTTGCTCTGGCGGTTCTGATCGCGGCCTATTTCGCCTACGACGCGGCGCTCGGTGCGATCCGCACCTATCGCCTCGAGCAGCAGCGCACCGCGGCTGAGGCAGAGCTCGCCCGTCTCGAAGCCCAGCGGGCGTACCTACAGGGCGTGCTCGACTACGTGGCCTCCGACGCCTACGTCGAACAGGTGGCTCGGCGCGAGCTCGGGTACGTGCGCGAGGGCGAGGTGCCGTTCCTCGTCCTGGGGCCTACGCCCGAGCCGGTGAAGCCTGGCCCCTGGTGGGAGGCTCAGGCCCCCTCCCGCTGATCTCGCCCCGGCCCGCTCGCGGGGGCGATCATCCCGTGCGGTAGCGTTGTGCTGTGGAGGAGCTCGTCGAGCGAGTGGCGCGGTTTGCCGAAGAAGAACGCCTCTTCCGCGGCGTGCGGCGCGTTCTAGCGGGCGTTTCCGGCGGGCCCGATTCGCTCGCCCTCATGGTCGTCCTCCAGGCGCTCGCGCCCCGCCTCGGATTCGAGCTGGTGGTTGCCCACTTCGACCACCGGCTGCGGCCGGACTCGCACGAGGACCTCGAGTTCGTCCGCCGGTTAGCCGCCGAGCGCGGCTTGAAATGCGTCACGGGAGAGGGCGACGTCGCCGCCCGCGCGAGGGAAACGCGCCGCGGCATCGAAGAGGTCGCGCGGGAGCTGCGGTACCAGTTCCTCGCGTTCGTCGCCCAGCGCGAACGTGCCGATACGGTGGCTGTCGGCCACACCGCCGATGACCAGGTCGAGACGGTGCTCATGCGCATCATCCGCGGCACGGGCATTCGCGGGCTCCGCGGGATGGTGCCGCTGGCGCCGTTGCCCGGTGCGCCCGCGCTGAGGCTTGTGCGGCCTCTGCTCGTGCTGCGGCGCAGCGAGACGCTCGCCGTCTGCCGGGCTGCTGGGCTGGAGCCGCGCCGCGACCCGTCGAACGAAAGCCCCGTCTTCCTTCGGAACCGGGTCCGCCGGATGCTGCTCCCGGCGCTGCAGGAGCTGAACCCGGGCATCGAGCGCGTGCTTACCTCCCTGGCACGCAGCGCAGCCGAAGCCTTCCGGGAGCTGGAGCGGCTCGCCCTCGCGGCTCAGCCGAGCGAGCGCACCCCGGAAGCGGTGATCTTCGCGCTCGAAGCGCTGCGCCGGCTGCCGACGGAGTCGCTCCTCCTGGTGCTCGAGCGGGAGGCAGCCTACCTCCAGCAGCCGCTTGCTTCGAACGCGACGCGCCTGGAGAACGCGCGCTGCGTCCTCGCCTGCGGGCAGGGCGAGGTTCCGTTCGGACCGCTCGTTCTGGAAGCATCGTGCGGGCACGTGCGGCTCGGTCGCCCGGTCGAACCGTTCACCTTCGAACCGAAAGTCCTGCAGGTGCCGGGCGTGACCCCCTTGGGTCCTGTGCGTGTCGAAGTGCGAACGGAGCCCGGGGCCGACGGGTGGGTCACCCTCGACCGTAGCAAGGTCCGCGGTGTCCTGCGCGCCAGGCCGCTGCTCCCCGGCGACCGCATCGTCGCGCGCGGCGTTCGCCGAAAGGTGTCCGACTGGCTGACCGAGCAGCGCGTTCCCCGCTGGACCCGCCGCCGAACGGTCGCCGTGGCCGATGCCGACGGCGTGGTTGCGCTGCTCGGCTGCCCGCCTTCCTGCAATCCCACGCCCGCGAGCGGCGACTGTCTCTACCTGCGCCTCGTGCCGTCGGCAGGGTGACCGGGGAAGGGCCTCACCCTAGTCCCCGGCATTGGACGCAGCGTCGCGCCATCGCGTCCTCTCGGAATTCGGGGCCGAGGATTTCGCGCAGCCGCTCGATCATCTCGCGGGGCGCCACCGGCCCGCCGCACCGTTCGCAGCGTACTTCTTCGCTCGTGACGGCCGCGATCGGTCCGCCGATGGCAGCGGGGTCGAAACCCTCGGCGACCCGGATGGCGCCCTGGGCTGACTCGGGGCAGTTTGCGGCGCACACGCCGCAGCCGACGCAGCGGGTGTGATCGATTTCGATAGCGGATCCGCCGGGCACCGGCCGCTCAGCGATGGCGCCGGTCGGGCACACCCGGGCACACGTTCCGCAGCGGGTGCACGGCACAGGATCGATGGCAGGCCGCCCGAGTCCCGCCACGTGCTCTTCGTAGGTGCCGCCCGTGAGCGCGCCAGCGGCGACGAACGCGCGGAGGGCGAGACCGGTCTGCGTGGCCCAGCCCGGCTCGGGCCGCTGCCGGATGGAGAGGGGCCGCAGGTCGGGTGTGGGCGGCAGTTGGCCGGCAGCCGAAAAGAGGAGCTGCGGTGCCTGGACTGAGACCCGGGCGCTCCAGATCGATGCGGCTGCTGCCACCGCTTCCCGCGGGGCGGCGCCGTCGCCGGAGCGGCAGGGCTCGCCGCAGTGCGCGACGAGGATGGCGCCCGCGCCCAGGGCTGCGGTTCCCAGCAGCAGCCCCGGCGTAACCACGCCCGCGCATGGAAGCTCGACGACTGCCCAGCCTGGGAGGGCCGCCCGCCGCCGGCAGGCGAAGGCGATGGCCACTCCCGGCAGGTCGGCCGTCAGCCGTTCCACCTCGGCCTCCACAGCAGCCAAGCGGAACGAGAGCAGGTCGGTAGCGCGGGGAGGGCAGACGCTCACGCACCGTCCGCAGGACGTGCACCGCGCCGGTTCGAGCAGCACGCCCCCGTCCGAGCCGAGGGCGAGCGCCTGGTGCGGGCACGCTTCGATGCACTGGCGGCACCCCGCCTCGGCGGCGCACAGGCGGGTGTCGATAACGGGAAGCGCGTCGTAGCCCAGGGGAGGGAGTCCGAGGAGCGCGCGGCGCGAACCGGCGCCGGGACGGCTGCCCCAGCGGGGGCGAAGATGGTGCCGGCCGTCGGGCTGCTCGGCTGCGAGGCGCTCCCCCGCGGCGCGCACGCGCGCCACGTTTGCCTCGAGCGCTGCCGGTTCCGTTTCGAGCACGAGGGGCCGCACGAGGGGGTCGAGTGCGCCGCGCCGGCGAAGCTCGCTCACCCATGCTGCGTCGGGGTCGACGGGCTGGCAGATGGCTGCAATGACGGACGGCGTCAGGGTATCCGGCAGCCGTACCGGCCGGCCCTCACAGAGACCGGGGACGATGCCCCCTTCGACCCAGTCATCTTCGGCGCCGGCGGGAGGCAGGGCAACATGCGGGCAACGGAGCAGCGTCCGGCGCTGCGATGGCGAGCTCATTCCTCGGCTCCCCCGGAGTCGGCGAGGGCGGCCTGCAGGCGGTGCCAGTCGAAGCGGCACGCGGCGGTGAGCGCCCCGAGAAGGAGCGCCGCGCCGGCCGATGCGCCCTCGACCTGCTCTCGGAGGGCGGGGAGCCAGGGCACGAGGTGCTCCTCCAGAAGCTCAAGCCGGAGTTCCAGGGCGCGCTCGAGCGACGCTTCGTCTCGCCGTTCTTGAGCCTCTGCCTCCTGGGCACACAGTGCGGCCGCCAGCTCGAGTTCGACCGCGAGCTCGTCAGGGGCCGCCGGGGGCCGAAACCCGGCGCGAAGGCAGAGCTGATACAGGGCGGCGGCCGGGTCCCCCGTTCTGTCGCGCGCCGTCCGCTCGAGGAAGAGGGTGCCGTCGAACCGTGTGCGGTCGAGACAGAGTTTCCTCGGCGGCGCGGCCAGCGCCTGCTCCCACGCGTAACGGACCAGCGGGTCCGGGTGGTGCGGCAGGACCCGGGTACGGAGGAGACCGCCGGCTGCCCGGACGTCCGCCTCCTGCGTACTAGCGGCGCTCGCCAGGGCTCCGAAACGGTACAGCGCTTGCTGCGCCCTCGCGAGCGCCACCCCGCTCGCCTCCGACATTTCGCTCACGCGCGGTCGCCGTTGCCGGGCCACAGCTCGTACACGATAGCAGCGATGAACACCATCATCACGCCCGCGACGAAGATAGCCGGCGCGAAGGGGACACGCGGGTCGCTGTGCGCGACGGAGTCGGGCGGGAAGCCCCATGGCGCGGCGAGGACGAAGTAGGCCACCAAGCCGAGGACGAAGCCCGCAAGGGCGATGCTTCCGGCGACGAGTGCTCGCGTGCTCATCCGGTCTCTCCTTACCTTACGACGCCGTCTCGCTGTCGAGCGGAACGATGGGGTAGAGCTTCGAGAAGGCGAGGATGGCGAGCGCCCCGAGCGACATCAGCCCGACGATGATCGCGATCTCCACCCAGGTGGGGATGTACACGCCGTGTCCGTACGGCAGGAGCGAGCCGTGGGTGAGGGACGGCGTGACGATGATGAGCCGCTTCGCGATGGCGGCAATGTTCACCAGGACGCCCATCGCCACCACGGCGCCGATGTTCCAGCTCCCCCGCAAGCCCTGCACGAGCCCGATGACGACGGCGGCGCCGAGGCCGACGATGCCGGCCCAGAAGTAGGGCGCGTATGTGCCCCAGAGGAGCAGGGCCACCAGCTCCTGTTCACGCTCGTGGCCCGCGTAGCCGGCGGTCAGCACTTCGATGAGCGTGAAGTAGAGGTAGATCATCCCCAGAACCATGAGGAAGATCCCGAGGAGCCGGAACGTCGCCGTGCCGACCTGCTCCCGCGTGCTCGGCAGAAGCCAGCGCACGAGGGCGGCCATCACGGCGATGTGGCCGAGGCCCGACACCCCCGCGAGGACCACGAACCCCGGCGCCTGGAGGGCGCTGAACCAGCCCGGGCGGCCGCCCATGAGCCCGAACACCAGACCCAGCGTGGAGTGGGCCGTCACGAGCAAGGGGAGGATCGCAATCGCCAAGAGGAACGATGTCCGCTCGTGGCGGGCGCGCTGGGCTGGCGTATCGCGGTAGCCGGCTGCCCACCAGCGGTAGAACCGCTGCAGGCGAGAGGGCTCCTGGGCCATCAGGTACGCGTCGCGGCGCCCCGCCAAGTAGAAGTACACGAGACTGGCGAACAAGTAGCCCGCCATCACTAGGCTGAACGTGCCGAAGAAGGGAGACTGTGGCCGCGCGTAGCGGAAGAGGTTGATGATCCCGCGCAGCGGCTGACCGAGGTCGGCCAACGCCGAGAAGGCCCCAAGGACAAGGGAGACGATTGTCAGAAGCTCTGCCATTCGGGTGATGGGCTGCAGCGCCTCGATTCGGAGCAGCCGCACCAGTGCCGCAATCGAAATGCCGGCGAAGCTGACGCCGATGAAGTACACGTCGAAGGCGATGTACAGGCCCCAAGGGCTGCCGCCTTGCGTTCCCCAGTCGCGGAGGCCCGTCACGACTTGGCCGTGGATGAGCTGTTGGGAATAGGCAGCGATGCCGACTGCGGTAACCGCCAGCAAGACCGCGCCGCTTGCGACGCTAAGCGGTCCCCAGCGGCCAACGCCGAAATCGCGGAGCGAACGCGCCTGAATGCTCATTTCTTCCTCCCTCCCTTGACCGCTTCGAGCTGCCGGTGCTCGCTGGTCGGCGGCTGGCCGTTCAGGTAGAACACCCGCGGCTCCGTGCCGACGTCCTCGAGCAGGCGGAAGCGGGTCGACTCGCGGAGCTTCCGCGAGACCGTGCTCTCCGGGTCCTCGAGGTCGCCGAATTCGAAGACTCGGACGGGGCAGTTGGCCACGCATGCGGGCTCGAGCCCCTTCTCCACCCGGTGCACGCAGAACGTGCACTTGCCCATGACGCCTTTGTAGTGCACCGCGCCGGCTGTGAGCCGCCGCTCCTCTCCGTAGCGGCGGTCATGGTCGGGATTGTGCCAGGGCGGGCTCTCGCCACTCCCGCGCTCCTTCACTTCGGCGTCCTTGTTCCACTCGAGGTACTGTCCCTTCTTGGGCGACTTCCAATGGAAGTAGTTCACGCCGTACGGGCAGGCCACCTCGCAGTAGCGGCAGCCGATGCAGCGTTGGAAGTCGGTGAGCACCAGCCCGTCCTCGCGCTTGTAGCGTGCGCCGACGGGGCACACCTTCACACAGGGGGCGTTGTCGCAGTGCTGGCAGGGCCGCGGGAGGAACGTGAGGCGAGTCTCCGGAAACTCGCCCTCCTCCAGGCGGAAGACGTACATCCAGAACTGCTCTTCCGGCGTGTTGTTCTCGACCTTGCAGGCGACCATGCACGCGCGGCAGCCCATGCAGCGCGCGAGGTCGATGGTCATCGCGTACTTCGGCATCGCTTAGGCCTCCTCCGCGCGGTAGACGCGCACTTTCACGTGGAACGACTGGTCGGCGGTCATCTGCACGTAGCCCGGGCCGGTGAAGAACAGGGACGCCGCACCGGGTCCGTCGTTTTCGGCCCAGGGGTGTTTCGCTTCGCCGCCGAAGTGGTGCGGCAGCCCCACCGTGTCGGGTCGGATGCCCTCGGTAAGCGCGACCTTCGTTCGCACGCGCTTCGTTTCGCCCGTGACCGCGTTGTGCGACTCGACCCAGACCTCGTCGCCTTCCTTCAGACCGCGGGCTTTCGCTGCCTTCGGGTTCATCCAGAGCCGCTGCTCCGGCGCGAGCTCAGCTACGAGCGGGAGCTGGTGGCCTCGGGATTGTTTGAACTCGATCCGCTTGTAGCTGATGAGGTAGAGGTCGTACTCCTTCGGCGACTGCTCCATCGTGGGCGTGCGCCACGTTGGGAACGGCGTGTAATCGCGCCAGGCCCACTCTTCGGCGCCTTTCGACTTCATCTGCTGCTGGGCTGCCAGCAGCGACTCGCCATATAGCCGATGGCGAATGCCCCCGAAGCGCGGCTCGGTCGCCCAGCCGTACAGCTTCTTCGGCGAGACCGGGCCCTTCACCCACACTCCGTTCTGTTCGAAGTAGGCGATACCTTCTTTCAGGCCTTGCGCCTTGGCCCAGCGGTCGAAGATCTCGCGCGGGGTCGGTTTCTTGTCGAGAGGCAGGGCGAATTCGTCCTTCAGGCCCAGCGCTTGGTTGATTTGATCGATGTACCCCTTTTCCCCGTACAGCGTGCCGGTGGCCTCGCAAATGTCCAGGTAGATTTCGAGTTCGCTGCGGGATTCGCCGAGCGGGCTCATCAGCGGCATTCGCAACGCCACCGCGTCCGTGTAGATGTCGCCGGCCGAAAGCGGGCCCTCGTACTTCTCGAGCGTGCTGGCGGGAAGCACCACATCGGCCAGCAAGTCCGCCGTCTTCGAAAGCCAGGGGTCGAGGACGACGATGAAGGGGATCTTCTTCAGGCCCTCAACGATGTCCTTCTGCGACCCGAAGGCGAGGGCCGGGTTGGCCAAATGGATGATCATCACTTCGGGGAGCTTCTCGACGCCCCACTTTGCCGGGTCCTGAAGGACGAGCGAGACGACGGCGGTGCTGTTCGAGTTGATGGGGAACCACTTCGAGTTCGACAGCCAGATGTTGTAGGGCGGGTCGGCAAGCTTGAACGCCCCGAACTTCTCGAAGTTCCCGTGCACCTTCCACGTCGCGTCGACGAGCTGACCGCCGGCCGCGCCCACGGCGCCCACCAGCATAATCGCGAGGAGCATCGCCCGCACCGCCTGGAACCCGAGCTCTGTCTGAGCCGCGTGGTAGGTGTGGATTCCGACTGGCCGGTACGCAACCTCTACCCCGTCGACGACGATTGTGGACCCGATGCTGGCGGTTTCGACGATGTCCCGTGCGAGGTCGCGGATCGCCTCCGCCTCGAGCCCGGTGATGTCGGCCGCCCACTCCGCCGTGTACTTCGCCGTGTGCTCCTTGAGGAGCTCGAAGGATGTCTTCGCCGTGCGCCCGCCGACGCGGAACGAGCCCTCCAGCGCCGGCTGAATGCCCTGGGCGTCGTACGGCTTCGCCGCGTTCGTCTTCGTGTCCCACACCAGCTCCTTCCCGCCCTCACGGAGGAAGAAGCCGTCCTCGCCTACGAGGAACGGGGCGTTCGTGTAGTTCAGCAGGTACTCCGTGTCGAGTTTCCCCAGGGCGATGATTTCGTGGACGAGCGCCAGCGCGAGGGCGAGGTCGGTGCCAGGCCGGATGGGAAGCCATACGTCGGTATGCGGTCCGAAGGCCTGCCGGCGCGGGTCGATGGAGACGACCCGCATGCCGCGCTCCCGCGCCTGAACGAATTGGCGCGGGAAGGTGATCCAGCAGAACTTGTTCCCGCCTCCGCCTGTGAGGTTGTACCCCCAGTGGATGGCCAGCTCACAGAACCGGTAGTCGGGATTCAGGACGCCGTTCAGGCCGACGGTGTACTCGGAGGCCCGGTAGCCGGCGTCGGAGCAGAAGGCACCGTGATGCAGCTTCTCCGTCCCGAGGGCGGCGGTGAACGCGGTGTCGTAGAGCGGGCCCGATTTGCTTCGGCCCTTCTGCCACACGACCAGCTTGGGGTCCTTCGCCCGCGCCGCCTTGATCTTCTCGGCCACGAGGGCGATCGCCTCCTCCCAGGTCGCCTCGCGGAAGTTGCCGGGCACCCCCTTCTCGTTCGTCCGGATGAGCGGCCTCCGCACCCGGTTCGGGTCGTAGAGGGCCGAGATCTGGGCCATACCCTTGGGGCAGAGGGTGCCCACGTTCCGCGGATGGGTAACGAGCCCTTCGAGCTTCACGACCCGGTCGCCGAACTTCCGCGCCGCGATGCCGCAGTCCTGCTTGCCGATCCAGCAGGCGGAGTATGACCAGCTTTCGGCCAGCTCAGCTGCGGCCGCCTCACCCTTCGCCGCCGGGATGAGGGCGCGGCCCCTTCCGAAGAGCAGCTCCTCGGCCGCGAGGGTCCCGGCGGCGGCGCCGGTGCCTTTGAGGAAAGTCCGTCGGGTAATCGTTCCCAAGTGGTGCCTCCTCGCTCCAGCGTGCGCGCGGGGTGCGCGCCGCTGCTAGCCTAATACCCCAGGACGAACCGTTACGGGTCCATTCGGGGAAGTTAGTAGGTCCCGATCGGTCCCAGCCAATGCCAGAATGTTTCGATGCCCGAATTGGTGTGCTCAATCGTGGAAGAATGCAGGATACCTACGGAATCGTGAGGCGCAGTATTCGCAGCAAGCGTGCGTGCTCCTCGGGCGGGGCGGCCACCAGACCGGGAACCCCCGGGCGTGGCTTGTTGAACCGCAGCGCTGCCCCTCGGGCGTCCGTCACCGCCAAACTCGCCGCGCGGCAGAGGGCTACGCCGGCCGCGACGTCCCACTCAGCGCGGGGCTGCACCGTAATCACCGCGTCGGCGCGGCCCGCGGCGACGAGCGCCAGTCGATAGGCGATGCTTCCCACGCCGACGACTTCGGTCTCCCGCGGGAGCGGGGGGATCTCCCCCGCTTCCGCCTCGCCCCGGCCGACGAGCACGCGCAGGCGCCCGTCCTCGCTCGCGGCCGGGGCTAGCGAACCGGTGGCGAAAGTCTCTCCAGTCGCCGGGTTGTGCACCACGCCGAGCACCGGCTCGCCTCCGCGGATGAGCGCGACGGAAACCGCGAACTCGGGGATGCCGAGGAGGTATTCGCGCGTGCCGTCGAGCGGGTCCACCACCCACACCCACTCCCGCGCGAGGCGGGCGCCGGTATCGCGGTGCTCCTCCGAGAGCCATCCCGCTTCGGGGAGGGCGGCCGTCAGCCGGTCGTACAGGAGCTGGGCGGCACGCAGGTCGGCCTCGGAGACGAGCTCGTAGCTGGGCTTCCGGCCGTACCGCACGCCGGTGCGCCGGAGGCCGGCGATGACGTGCCCGGCCTCTTCCGCAGCGGCCACAGCCGCCCGTTCCAGCTCCTCGAGGTTCATGCGAACGCCGAAAAGACCTCGTCGAAAGCTTGTTGCTGGCCGCCCCGCGTCGAGTTTGGCACGAGGATGGGGGTGTTCACGCCGGCGGCGTACCAGGCCTCCAGCCCCTCCCGAACTTCGCCGGCGCTCCCGTAGAGGGCGACATCCCGAAGCCACCGCTCGCTGGGGATCTCGGCTACCCGCCCCGTATCCCCTGCGGCGAGGACCCTTTCAACCGCCTCCATCTCCTCGACGTATCCGGCCTCTTTCCAGTAGTTGCGGTAGTTCGGGAGCATGAGGTAGCCGGTGAGGTAGCGGCGGATGGCCGCCTCGGCCGCCCGGCGGTCGTCGTCGATGCAAACCGGGAGCATGTTCCCCACGAAGAAGCCGGCGGCGCGCTTTTCCGCGGGAATTTCTGTCAGGGATTCGCTCATGTGGCTGAGGGCCGCGTTCGCCCACATGGCGCCGTCGGCAACCTCCCCGGCGAGGCGGGTCATCCGCTTCTGCAGGGCGGCCAGCACGAGCGGGGGCTGCGGGCCGAACTGATCGCCTACACCCCGCATTCGCTCCACGTACTGGCGCATGTCGGCGACCGGCTTGCCTGCCTGCACCCCGTACCGCTGATGCGTCGGCCCGTGGCTCACCCCGAGGCCGAGCCGGAAGCGCCCGCCGCTCACCTCGTGGAGGTAGGCAGCGGCCGCCGCCATATCGAACGGGTGGCGAACGTAGATGTTGGCAATGCCGGTCCCGAACTGGATCCGCTCAGTGACGTGGGCAAGCGAGACGCAGAGCCCCAGGTTGTCGCCAAAGCTGGCGCAATACAGCCCGGCGAATCCGCGGCGGTCCGCCTCGCGGGCGATGTCGAGCGCGCGCTGGCGGCGGCCGGGCGCAGCAGCGAGCGCGAGAGCAGGCAGTCGGCTCATCTGGTTGGCCTCCGATGAAACGAGAAATCGACCTCGAAGGCGAGTCTACGAGCTTCGGCTCGGCGCCGGAAGCGAACCCTGCCGCGCCTCTGCTACCGTGGTGGCAAGAAGGGGGTCGTCATGCCGAATCGCCTCGCCAACGAAACGAGCCCGTACCTGCGGCAGCACGCTGACAACCCCGTGGATTGGTACCCATGGGGAGAAGAGGCCTTCCGGGCCGCGAGGGAAACCGACAGGCCGATCCTGCTTTCCGTCGGCTACAGCACCTGCCACTGGTGCCACGTCATGGCCCACGAGTCGTTCGAAGACCCCGCGATCGCCGCCCTCATGAACGAGTGGTTCATCAACGTGAAGGTCGATCGCGAGGAGCGCCCCGACGTCGACTCGGTGTACATGACGGCCCTCCAGGCGATGACCGGCCAGGGCGGCTGGCCGATGACGGTCTTCCTCACGCCCGACGGGAAGCCGTTCTTCGCCGGCACCTACTTCCCGCCCGAAGATGCCCATGGCCGGCCGAGCTTCCGCCGCGTCCTCGAAGCGGTGCACCGGGCATGGACGTCCGACCGCGCGAAGGTACTCCAATCCGCCGATCACGTTGCGGCCGAACTGCAGCGCTTCGTGGCGGTATCGGGGCACCGCGGCGCTGCCGGTGAGGATGTTCTGGCGCGGGCGGTCGACGCCCTGCGGGCGATCTTCGACCCCGAGTGGGGCGGGTTCGGGTCGGCACCGAAATTCCCGTCGCCGCCCACGCTCGAGTTTCTGCTCCTGCATCATGCGCGCCTCGAGCACGCCCGCCGGCCCGATCCCGGCCCGTGGTTCATGGTGCGGGAGACGCTGCGCCAGATGGCCTCGGGCGGTATCTACGACCAGCTCGGCGGCGGATTCGCCCGCTACTCGGTCGACGCGCGCTGGGTCGTCCCGCACTTCGAGAAGATGCTCTACGACAACGTCCAGCTCCTCCGCCTGTACGCCGCCGCTTGGCAGATCGACCGCGAACCCCTCTGGGCGCGCATCGCCCGGGAGACGGCCGGCTACCTGCAGCGCGAACTCCTGGGTCCCGAGGGCGCCTTCTTCTCCGCTCAGGATGCCGACAGCGAAGGCATCGAGGGGAAGTTCTACCTGTGGACGCTCGAGGAGCTGCGCCGCGTCCTCGGGTCCGATGCCGATCTCGCAGCGGTAGCGTTCGGCGTAACCGAAGAGGGGAACTTCTTCGACCCGCATCACCCGGAGCTGACGGGCCGCAACGTGCTGACGCGGCGCTACGAGCCGGCAGCGCTGGCCGAGCGCTTCGGCCTCACCATTGAGGAACTCGAAGCGAGAGTCGAGGACATTCGCGCTCGGTTGTTCCGGGCGCGAGCGGAGCGGGTGCCCCCCGCGACCGATGACAAGGTGCTCGCCTCGTGGAACGGCCTCGCTATCGCCGCCTTCGCCGAGGCCGGCCGCATCTTCGGCGACGAGACGTGGGTGGGCGTCGCTCGCAGGGCGGCGTCCTTCCTCCGCGAGCGGATGTGGACGGGCAGCGAGCTGCGCCACGCATACAAGGACGGCCGGTCACGGGTGCCGGGCCTGCTCGAAGACTACGCGTACGTTGGGATCGGTCTCGTCGCGCTCTACCAGGCAACGGGCGAGCTCGACTGGCTGCTGTGGGCCCGGGAACTCTGGCACATTTTGCTCGAGCGCTTCCGCGACGAGGCGGGAGGCGGCTTCTTCGAAACACCTCGCGATGGGGAGGAGCTCCTCCTCCGTCAGAAGCCGCTCTTCGATGCGGCGACGCCGAGCGGGAACGGCGCGGCGGGCCAGCTCGCCTGGTGGATCGGGCGGAACTTTGCCGACATCGAGGCTCTCCGTGCTGCCGAGGAGGCGGTCGCGCTCCTGGGACCCGACCTTGCCCGCGCTCCGAGCGGTCTCGGTGCGCTCCTCTCCGTGGCCGAGCTTCTGTTGGCGCCTCATGAGGAGCTGGCGATCGTCGGTCCGCGAGCACGGCGCGCGGCGTTCGAGCGTGTCGCCGCCGAGCGTTACCGGCCCTGGCTGGTCCTCGCTCCGGCCGATTCCGCGGGCGGGCTTCCGCTGTTGGAAGGGCGGGCCCCGGCGCCGGGTGAGGCGCTCGCGTTCCGCTGCATCGACTTCGCCTGCGATCGGCCGGCAACGACGCCCGACGAGCTGGCACGGCAGCTCGCCAGCTAGCATCGTCAGCGGGCAAAGACCTCCTCCACCGGAACGATGGTCACGCGTTCGGGCGTGAGGGCGAGGGGCACCTGGGCCACGAACGCATCCTCGGCGAGGACCTCGGCCGGCGGCGGCGACTGGTACGCGATGGGCCGGGGTGCACCCTCGAGGAGCTCTGCGCACAGGCCCTCGGCGTCCTCGGTCACGAACACGACGTGGTAGTCGTTCCGACGCAGGAGCCGGCGAACGGCCTCGGTCACCCGCTCGGGCGTCAGCATGTCCAGCTCGCGGCGGATGTACTCGACGTATTCGGGCGTTCCATACCACCAGCTATCGATGGCGTAGCCGACTTGGCGGCCGACGGTCTTCGTCATGAGGTAAGCGTTCTTCTTCAGGTAGGTTCGGGTCTCCTCGAACTCCTCCTGCGTGAGACCGTGGTCGATGAGCCGTTGGACTTCGAACAGCGCGAGCTTGAGGGCGAAGACGGCGTGGGCCGGAACGACGGGGCGGATCCAAATCTCGAAGAGCTGCGCACGGCGCGCCAGGTTCGGGTCGGGAAAGAACTGGAACATCCCGCGGGGGAACGCCTCGATGTAGGCGTAGTCGCCGTAGTTCAGGCCGCGCAGCTCGCGCATCCGCTGGAACAGTCTCCCCTGCTGAGCCCGGTGCTCACCCAGCCATGAGCGCGCGAGCCAGAGGGCCGCGAAGTCGGGGTGCCCGCGGAGCACGTTGATCGGGTGTCCAAGGGAGATAGCTGTGGCGCGTGTGGGCTTCCGCACGATCGTTACCTCGAGCCCCGCGGGCATGCGGCCGGCGATGCTGCGCTGAACGGCGGGTGCCCCTTCTCCAAGCCCTCCGAGCTCCCGCTCGATGCGCTGGAGCACGGCATCGGGGACATCGCCCCCCGCGCCGATGACGAGCCGCGCCCTCCCCAGCGCCTCGGCCGCGAACGCCTTGGCGTCGTCGAGCGTGACGGCGTCGAGACCCGCCACCGTGCCGAGCGGCGGGTGCCGGTACGGCGTCCCTGCGAAGGCGCGCTCCTGGAGCACTTCCTTCCCGAGCTCCTCGTCGTTGTTCGCCCGAAGGTCTTGGACGAGCGCGTTCTTCTGGCGCTCGCGCAGGCGGGCGAAGTCGCTCTCCCGCCATCCGGGCTCGAGAAGCTGCGGGAGGACGATGTCGAGGGTCCGGCCGATGGTGCCGATGGGCGCTGCGATGGAGAAGGTCGTGAGCTCCTTGTCGACCTGCGCGGTGAGGCTCCCACCCAGGGGGAAGAGGAGGCGGCGGATCTCGTCGATGGTGTGCCGCCGCGAGCCGCCGTCCGCCAGCATCGAGGCGGTGAGCTGGGCGAGACCTTCCCGGCCGGGCGGGTCGTCGGCCCAGCCCGTGGTGAACGCAAGCTTCAGGTGGACGAGCGGCACCCCGCTCCGAACGAGGATGACCGGACGGCCTAGCGGCACCGAGCCGCCGGCGGATGGTAGCGCAGGCGGCTGCAGCGTCTCGGCGGGAAGCGGCTCGAAGGAGAGCGTCGTCTGCACCAGGCTCGCATCCGCGATGAAGCGCCGTGCTGCCTCGAGCACCGCTTCCGGGGTGAGCCGCTGCAGGGTCCGGTAGAGGCGGTTCACTGTCTCAGCGGAGCGCTCGAAATGGGCGAAGCGGGCCACGAAAGCGGCCACCGATTCCGAGTTATCGAAGGTTCGAAGGAGCGCGTTCCGGTTATGCTCCTTCACCGCCTCGAGGCGGTCGCTGGGCAGCGGCTGCTCCCGGAGCTCGGCGAGGGTTTCGAGGATGCGCCGGCGCACGAGCGGCGCGTCCTCGGGGCGCTTCACGCGGGCGAGTACGGTCGCCAGCGATGGGTCGATGTGTGGGGTAAACCAAGGGAAGAGCTGGTCCGCCACCTGCAGCTCGTCGACGAGTTCTCGGTACAGGTCCGACGTTGGCCCGAAGGCGAGGTCGAGGGCCGCGTCGATAGCGACATAATCGCACTCGTCGGCGGAGAAGGCAGGGGCCCGAAAGGCGATGGTCACCCAGGGGAGGGTAGGGGCCGGCCAGGGCACGTGGGCTGACCGGGGGCCGCTCGGCGGCGGTTCCTGCGGGATCTCCACAGTGTGGCTGCCCCGCTTCCAGCTCCCCCAGAAGCGTTCGACGAGGGCGGTCACGCGGTCGGGTTCGACATCGCCTGCGACGATGATGGTGGTGTATTCGGGCCGGTACCAGCGATCGAAGAAGAGCAGGGAGTACTCGAACTGGTTCGGCATCGCCTCGATGTCTCGGAGGAATCCCATGGTCGTGTGCTTATACGGGTGCACGTCGAAGGCGGTGTCCCGCTGGACCTCGAAGAGCTTCACCAGCGGCTCGGAGGCGTTCTTGTTGTACTCGCCGAGGATCGCCTTCGCTTCGATGCGGAACGCCTCTTCGCTATACGAGAGGTTCATGAAGCGGTCCGCCTCGATCTCGAGGAACGTTTCCAGGTCCTCCGCGGCGAAGGTCGCGTGGTAGTTGGTGTAATCGTCGGTGGTGTAGGCGTTCTGCCGCGCCCCGGTCCGCGTGACGATGGCGTGGTACACCTCGGGCGGGTACCGCTTCGTGCCGCGGAACATCATGTGCTCGAAGAAGTGGGCGAATCCGGATTTCCCTGGCTCGACCTCGTTGCGGGAGCCGGTCCGCACCGAAACCTGCAGCGAGACGAGGTGCGGCAGCCCCGTCGGGATGACGATCACGCGAAGGCCGTTCGGAAGCGTTTCCTCGCGGATGGGGAAGGGAAGTGCGTCATCGGCCTGTACCCGGGCGGCAATGGTCATCTCGTTCACCTCCGTGGCGTGCCTTCGAGTGTACCGGCGGCCGCGACGCCGGACCGGTAGAATGCGGCCGTTGCGACCCAGCGTGAAGGAGGATGGCATGCGCATCGGCGTCTCCCTCACGAGCGCCCACGCGGTCAGTGACCCTCGCGTCGGCGTGCAATGGATGATCGAACGGGCGCGCGCCGCCAGGGATGCCGGCCTCGATGCGCTCTTCGTCGGCGATCACCACGCCACGCGCGTGCCGTACTACCAGAACGTGCCCATCCTCGGCCGGCTCTTGGCAGAGTGGGACGACCGCCCCGCCGGATGCCTCTTCCTGCTTCCCTTGTGGCATCCCGTGCTCGTGGCCGAGCAGATCGGAACCCTCGCCGCCATCGCCAAGGGGCGGTTCATCATGCAGTGCGCCGTGGGCGGCGGCATGTACGACCCTGAGCAGTTCGATGCCTTCGGGGTGGACCCGCGGCAGCGTCCTTCACGCTTCGAACAGGCGCTCGACATCATCCGCCGGCTCCTCCAGGGCGAGACGGTGAGCTCGGAGGGCCGGTACCGCGTGCGGAACGCGCGCATCGCGCCCATTCCGGCCGAGCCCGTGGAGGTGTGGATCGGGGCGAGCGCACCGCCGGCCATCGACCGGGCGGCGCGCCTCGGCGACGGCTGGCTGGCGGCGCCCGACCTCACCCCTGAACAGGCGCGGGAGCAGATCGTGCTGTACCGCGAGCGCTGCGCGGCGCACGGGCGGAGCCCGACGGCGATAGCCATCCGGCGCGATATCTACGTAGGCGCCGACCCGGAGGAGGCGAAGGCGGTCGCCGAGCCGATCCTTGCCCGCGGGTATCGCGGCTTCGATCCGCGAGCCTGCGTCTACGGCTCGGCGGAGCAGGTGGCCGAGCAGTTCCTGGCCCTCCGGGAGATGGGGTACACCGACGTCATCGTCCGCCACCTGACGAACGAGCAGTCGAACGTGCTCGCCTCGTACGAGCGGCTCGCCCGCATCCGCGAGCTCGTGGCCGGCGCCTGAGCTACCGGTTCTGCCACACCGGCGGCCGCTTTTCGAGGAACGCCCGCATGCCCTCCTGGGCGTCGGCGGTCTGGCTGGTCCCTGCCATCAGTTCGACGGCGTAGGCGTACGCCTTCGGCTGGTCGAGGTCCACCTGGGCGTAGAAGCCGCGCTTTCCGATCGCCTTCGAAAGCGGGCTCCCGCGCGTCGCGCGCTTCAGCAGGTCCCAGGTGGCCTCGTCCAGCTCCTCGAGCGGGACGACCCGGTTGACGAGGCCCCATTCGTACGCCGTGCGGGCGTCGATCGTGTCGCCCGTGAGGGCCATCTCCAGGGCCCGCTTCCGGCCGATGTTGCGGCTCAGGGCGACAACCGGGGTATGGCAGAACCAGCCGCCTTTGCCCCCGGGCGTCGCGAAGCCGGCGGTGTCGGCGGCCACCGCCAAGTCCGCCGTGGCGACGAGCTGGCAGCCGGCCGCGGTAGCGAGGCCGTGGACCTTCGCCACGACGACCTGCGGAATCGACTGCATCGTGTCCATGAGCCGTGTGCAGGTCCACAGCAGCTTCCGCATCTCCGCGAGCGACGCCCCGGCCATGTCGGCGAAGTCGTGCCCGGCACAGAACACCGGCCCGTTCCCCGCCAGCACGACCCCGAGCGCGCCGCTTTCGCCCACACGCTCGAAGGCGTCGATGAGTTCGAGCATGTGCTCCATTGAGAGGGCGTTGCGCCGCTCGGGACGGTTCATGGTGATGGTGACGTACGCGCCGTCCCGCTCCACGACGATGTTCCGATAGGCGGTGCTGGTCATGCTCGGTGCTCCCTGGCGGTTTCGCTGCGGGCATCGTAGCAGTTCGGCCGCGGGGCTGGACGGCTACAGTGCACGGAAGACTCGTTTTCCGTTGACGCGCATGATGCGTCCGATACCGGAGTCGGGCCAGTGGCCGGCCATCCATATCCTCCGGTCGGACGCCGCTTCGTCGAAGAGCCGGGCGCGCGTCTGTGCGGCGAGGTCGGGGTCGACGTCGAACACCGGCGACCAGTCGGGGTGGTCGAGCTGAACCGGGTGGTGGCTTGCATCGCCCACAATGACCGCCCGCTCACCCTGGGAGGCGATGCCGATGGCGACGTGTCCCGGCGTGTGGCCGGGCGCAGGCACGAACACGAGGTGTTCGTCGATCGCTTCTTCGCCGTCGTGTAGGCGGAACCGATCCGCGATCGGCGCTACGCACTCGGCAAGGTGCGGGTGACTGCTCCCGTCGAGGTGCTCGGGGCGCATCCAGAACTCCCACTCAGCCCGCTGCGCTCGGTGCTCCGCGCGGGGAAAGTACGGCTGGGGTGCGCCGTCCGGCCCCTCGACGGTGTTCCAGCCGACGTGGTCGATGTGCAGGTGGGTGTGGATGACGCCGTCGATGTCGCCGGGGCCCAGCCCAGCCTCGCGAAGCCCCTGGTCAAGCTTCCCGGTGGGGAAGTTTGGGCGCCGCCGCGGTCCGATCCCGGTGTCAACGAGCCATGTCTTCCCCGCGGAGCGCACGAGGAAGCAGGTGATCGTCATTCGAAGGAGTCCCCGCTCGTCGAACACGTGCGGGTACTCGCGGCGGAAGGCCTCGGCGTGCTTCGGCATGAAGATCCGCGGATCGCCGAGGAGATAGGTGTCGACGAGGGGCAGCACCTCCACGCTGCCGATCCGGACCGCTCGCATCGCTGGGGTCCTCCTTTCGGGCGCGATTCTACGGCCGCCGCGGGCGGGCGTCAGACGAGCGGCCAGGGGTAGCTGCGGTGCGGCCCTGGCAGCGGAAACCGTCCCCGTTCCAGCAGGGCGACGGCCCGCTGGAGGGCGGCACGGTACTCGTCCGCCCGGATGAGCTCGCGCAAGGCGGCGAACGGCGCCTCTTCCGCTTCGAGGCCCTCGGCCGCGCGTCGAAGCTCTTCCAGCAGCGCGGGCGGGATCGGCTCGCCGGCCCAGTCCCACATCACGGTGCGGAGCTTGTACTGGACGTGAAAGCAGAGACCGTGATCGATGCCCCACACCTTGCCAGCCTCGTCGAGGAGGAGATGGCGCGCCTTCCGGTCGGCGTTGTTCGTGACCGCGTCGAAGAGCACGATGCGCTGGAGCTGCTCGGCCAGCTCCGGCCGCTCTCGCTGCTCGAAGTAGTGCTGACGGGGGTCGTGCTCGATGAACAGCTGGAGCGCACCGATGCCCAGTGGGCCCTCGCGCACGATGGTCGGCGGCACGAAGCTCCATCCCGCTGCCCGGGCGAAACGGTACGCAGCCGCCTCGCGACGGTAGAGCGCGCCGTCCGGGAAATCCCAAAGCGGCGCCTCTCCCCGTGCCGGCTTGTAAATCGCCAGCACCTCTCCTGCGCTCGGGTGCCGAACGACGGCCAGGTAGACGTAATTGGAGGAGTACCAGATCGGGCGGCAGTCGGCGAAATCCGCCTCGAGGAGCACCCGTTCGGCGGCGTCGAAGTCCAGCGGCTCCACAGCCCCAGCCTAGCAGCCGGTCACACCTCGATGGTCCCCCGCAGCACGGTGACGGCGGTGCCGGCGATGCGCACGAGGGTCGGCTCTGCGCCGCGCGCCTCGACCTCCACTTCGACGAGACCGGGGCGGCCGATGAGATGCCCCTGTTCAACGACATAACGCGGCTCCCGAACGAGGCCGTACTTCCACAGGTACGCGGCCATCGCTCCAATGGCGCTGCCGGTCACGGGGTCTTCGGGCACCCCGGCGCTAGCGGCGAAGTGGCGTGCGTGGGCTCGATGCCCCGGCTCGAGCGCCTCCAGGGTGAACACGTGGGTGCTGAAGTAATGGCCCACCTGCTCGAGGTCGCTGAGATGCTGCCAGTCCGGGCGGAGCCGGCGGAGCACGTCGAGGGAACGAACGGGCACCATCGCCTGGGGGGTCCCGGTGCTCACCACTTGGACGGGTACGTCGGGAAGGATGTCGTCGGGCGAGATGCCGAGCGCCTGGGCATAGACGGTGCGGTCGAGGCGCCGGCCGAACTCCGGCGGGTTCTGGTTCATCACCACCCGGACGGCCCCATCCTCGCGGCGCTCGATGTCTACGGGGAGGATGCCGATGCTGAGCTCCTGGACGACGCGTGCCCGTCCGGCCGAGAGTTCGATGCGGCCCTCCTCGGCGAGGGCGTGCATGGTCGCGATGGTCGGATGGCCGGCGAGGGGGATCTCCTTCGTCGGTGTGAAGAAGCGCACCCGGAAGTCAGCCCGCATGGAAGGAAAAACGAACGCGGTCTCGCTGAGGTTCAGTTCGCGGGCGATGGCCTGCATCCGGGCGTCGCTCAGGCCGTCGGCGCGGGTGATGACGCCGCACGGATTCCCCGTGAACGGTGTGCGCGTGAAGGCGTCGACGATCTTCACCTGGTAGGCCGGCATGGCGTGAAGGATACCGCGCCCAGCGGCCGCGTGTCGGCTCAGAAGACGTCGAAGAGGGGGAAGCGGGGCCCGTCCTTGCAGCAGAGCTTCACGCCCCGGCGGGTGAAGACGGCGCAGCCGTAGCACATCCCCCAGCCGCAGGGCATCCGCTCCTCCATCAGGATCTCGGGGCGGATCCGCCGGCTGTTCCCCCGCAGCGCGTCGGCCAGGGCCGCGAACATCGGCGTCGGCCCGCAGGCGTACAGCTTCGTAGCCCAGTCGAGGTACGCGCCGACATGCTCGGTGACGAGCCCTCGCAAGCCCGCGCTGCCGTCCTCCGTCACCGTCACGTACTCCACTTCCCTCGGCCAGGCGCTGGGGGGCAGGAGGGCCGCTGCCGTTCGCGCGCCCATCATTGCCACGACCTGATGCCCCTGTGAGACGGCCGTTTCGGCGAGGTCGACGAGCGGAGCGATTCCGACCCCGCCGCCTACGAGGAGGATGTTCGCCCGGTCTTGGGGCAGGCGAATGCCTCTCCCCAGAGGCCCGTACATCCGCACCCGGTCGCCGGGCTGCCGACGGGCGAGCCAGGCTGTGCCTCGGCCTACCACGGTGTAGAGGAGCGCGAATCGAACGCCGTTGACCCGGTGGTAGGAAAAGGGTCGCGCGAAGAACGGGTCGCAGCCTTCGGTGCCGCAGTGCACCATGACGAACTGCCCCGGCTCGCGGCGGCGCGCCAACGGCTCCGAGGCGAACCACGTCACGAAGGCGTTCTCGTATGCCCGTTCCGTGGAGAGCACTACCGCCTCGGCGACGTTCATCCTGCCAGGTACTCCTCGATGGATCGGATGTCGTAGGCGGCGGGCCGAACAGCGGCTTCGATGGCCACCCGCGCGGTGTCGAGGGAGGTGAAGCACGGAATGCGCCGCTCGGCTGCCGCGCGGCGGATGTGGAACCCGTCCCGCAGCGACCCTGTGAATCGCCCCTCCGGAGTGTTAATGACGCACTGCACGGTGCCGTCGCGGATGACGTCGACCACGTTCGGGTGATTGCCCGTCAGCACCTTGGTGACGATGGTGACGGGGAGGCCGAGGGCGGCGATCATCTGCCCCGTACCTTCGGTCGCATACAGCCGGAAGCCCGCATCGGCGAGCTTGTGGATGAGGGGCAGGGCGTCGGCCTTCGTGCGGTCGCTGAGGCTGAGGAGGACCGTGCTCTTCGGCTTTAGCGCCATATCCGCGGCGACCAGAGCTTTGTACAGCGCCGCCTCGAATGTCCGGTCGACGCCCATCACCTCGCCGGTGCTCTTCATCTCGGGCCCGAGGTGGGTATCGACGGCCGGCAGCTTTGACATGGAGAAGACGGGCGCCTTGATGGCGACGAGGTTCCGCTTCGGCCAGAGGCCGTTAGGGTAGCCGAGGTCCCGTAGTTTCCGGCCGAGCATCGCCCAAACGCCGAGCTTCACCATCGGCACGCCGGTCACCTTTGAAAGAAATGGCACCGTCCGGCTGGCCCGGGGGTTCACCTCGAGCACGTAGACCTGCGGCGGCTCGCCGGCGGACCGCGGCATGACGACGTACTGGATGTTCGTCAGGCCGACGGCCCCCAGGGCGAGCACGATGCGCTGGGTGTACTCGACAATCGTCGCCTCTTCCTCCGGGTCGAGGTGCAGCGGCGGGTAAACCGCCATCGAGTCGCCGGAGTGCACGCCGGCGCGCTCGATGTGCTCCATGATGCCCGGGATGAGCACCGTCTCTCCGTCGGAGATGGCGTCGACCTCGACCTCGCGGCCCTCGAGATACTTGTCGATAAGGATAGGCTTCCCCGGCGCCGCCTCGGCTGCCTGAGCGAGGAACGTCACCATTTCGGCCGGGCCCTGCACGATTTCCATGGCGCGGCCGCCCAAGACGTAGGAGGGCCGGACTAGCACCGGGTAGCCGATGCGCGCGGCAACCTTGAGGGCGTCCTCGAGGTTCGTCACGGCCGAGCCGGGCGGCTGCGGGATGCCCAGCTCCTGCAGGAAGCGCTCGAAGCGCTGGCGGTCTTCGGCGATATCGATAGCCTCCGCGCTCGAGCCGAGGATGGGGAGCCCGGCCCGCCGCAGGGGCCCCGCCAGGTTGATGGCGGTCTGTCCACCGAACTGCACGATGGAGGCGGGCGGGTCGCCCGTTCCGGCCTCGTTTTCGAGGATGTCCCGAACGGCCTCTTCGTCGAGGGGCTCGAAGTAGAGGCGGTCGCTGGTGTCGAAGTCGGTCGAGACGGTCTCAGGATTCGAGTTCGCCATGACCGCCCGGTAGCCGGCTTCGCGCAGTGCCCACGCCGCGTGGACGCTGGCGTAGTCGAACTCGATCCCCTGCCCGATGCGGATGGGTCCGCTGCCGATGACGAGGGCGGCACGGCCGTCGGCGGGGGGCGCCTCGTTCTCCTCCTCGTAGGTGCTGTAGAAGTACGGCGTCGCCGCTTCGAACTCCGCCGCGCACGTGTCGACCATCTTGTAGACGGGGCGAATGCCCCACTCCCGGCGCAGCTCCCGCACCTGCTCGGGGAGCCGGTCGGCGAGCTGGCCGATCATCTCGTCGGAGAAGCCCAGGCGTTTCGCCTCGCGGAGGAGGGAGGGGCTTAGCGTCTCGGAGAGGAGGCGGCGCTCCATCCGCACGATGTTGCGCATCCGCTCCAGGAACCAGGGGTCGATGCCCGTGAGGCGGGCGATGTCGATGGGCTCGGCTCCCCGGCGCAGGGCCGCCATCAGCGCCCAGATGCGTTCGTCGGTGGCGTCGAGGGGCAGCTCCCCGCCGTCGCGCCATTCCGGCCGTTCCCACAGCAGCGTTCGGCCCCCGACTTCGAGCCCGCGCACGGCCTTGTTCAGCGCGGCTTCGAAGCAGCGGTCGATGGCCATCACCTCGCCGGTCGCCTTCATCTGCGTCCCCAGCCGGCGGTCGCCCAGGGCGAACTTGTCGAACGGCCAGCGCGGGATCTTGACGACGCAGTAGTCGAGCGCTGGCTCGAAGGCGGCCGTCGTCTTCTGCGTCACCGCGTTCGGGATCTCGTCCAGCCGCTTGCCGCAGGCAATCTTCGCGGCCACCCGGGCGATGGGGTAGCCGGTGGCCTTCGACGCGAGCGCCGACGAACGGGAGACGCGCGGGTTCACTTCGATGACGTAGTACGGCAGGCCCCGGGTCGTGTCGCCGCTCCAGGGCCGGACGTCGGGCCGGGGGGCCAGCGCGAACTGAACGTTGCAGCCGCCCTCGATGCCCAGGGCATCGATGATGCGCAGGGCCGAGGACCGCAGCATCTGGTAGTCCTTGTCGGTCAACGTCTGCGAGGGCGCCACGACGATGGAATCCCCCGTGTGCACGCCCATGGGGTCGAGGTTTTCCATGTTGCAGATGGTGATGCAGTTTCCTGCGCTGTCCCGCATCACCTCGTACTCGATTTCCTTCCAGCCCAGCAGGTTCCGCTCGATGAGGACCTGGGTGATAGGGCTCGCGGCCAAGCCGCGCGAGGCGATCTCCCGCAGCTCGTCCATTGTGTTGGCGATGCCGCCGCCGGTGCCGCCGAGCGTGTAGGCGGGCCGCACCACCACCGGCAGCCCGATCCGCTCAGCCGCGGCAAGGCATTCTTCCACCGTGTGGCAGATCTCGCTCTCCAACACCGGTTCGCCGATGCGCCGCAGCAGCTCGCGGAAGAGCTCGCGGTCCTCCGCATACTGAATCGCCTCGAGCGGCGTCCCGAGGAGACGCACGCCATACCTGTCGAGCACGCCGGCGCGGTGGAGGTCGACGGCCAAGTTGAGCCCCGTCTGGCCGCCGAGCGTCGGCAGCAGCCCCTCCGGCCGCTCGCGGGCGATGATGCGTTCGAGGCTTTCGACCGTGAGCGGCTCGATGTAGACGACGTCGGCGATCTCCTGGTCGGTCATGATCGTCGCCGGGTTGGAATTGACGAGGATGCTGCGGACGCCCTCCTCGCGCATCGCCTTGCAGGCCTGGGTGCCGGCGTAGTCGAATTCCGCCGCCTGGCCGATGACGATGGGCCCCGACCCGATGATGAGCACGCTCTCAGGCTTCTTCGGCATACCGACTCCTCGCAGGGGTGGGCAGGTGTTCCATGCCTCCGGATTCGATGTGCGCCCTCAGCGCCGCCGGCGCTCGGCGCGCCCGCGAATGCGCGCTCGCCGATGCCACTGCGCACCGGCGGCGGTTCCCGCGGCGGCGAGCGGCACGACCGTGAGGAGCCAGGGCGGTGCCGTCGCGATGAAGAGCGCCCCCTCCACGAGACCGCAGGCGCCGCCGGCGGCGAGGGGTAGGGCGGTCCCGGCCACGCTCACGGGCTCGGGCGAAATGAGCCCGCCCAGGAGGATGGCAAATCCCCCGGTAATCGCGAGCGCGGCCGCGAAAAGCCGCGCCAACGCCGGACCGGCGCCGCCGCCGACCAGGTCGCTGGACACGACCGATGCCGTGCCCAGGACAGCAGCCATCGCGATAGCACACGACCCCACGGCAACGACGGCATCGCGCAGCCCCAGCATGAAGCCGTCGGCCCGCCCGCAGGGAGCGGCCGTGCGCGGCGGCTGGTTCATCGATCCCTCCGTCGCCACGGGCACCTCACAGCGGCAGCTCGAAGCGCATTTCGGGATTGCGGAGCGGCACCATCGCTCCGATCGACGACAGGAAGCTCAGGGCCGGCTCGTTCCCCTCGGGAAGCCTCCCCCGGATGCGCTTGTAGCCGCGCTCCCGGGCGAACTCCAGCAGCTCCTCGGCAAGCACCGTTCCGATCCCCCGGCGGCGGAAGTCGGGAAGCACCCAAACCCCGAGGAGCGCCGTGTTGGGTTCCACGGTCGAGTAGTCGATGGCTCCGAAGGCGACCGGGATGCTCCCCTCGTACGCGAGCAGGATGACGCCGTTCTCTCCCAGCCGGCTGAGCCAAGCCCGCGCCGTCTCGGCGTCGAAGTCGGCGGGCAGGCCGATGTTCTCGTCCTTGCCCAGGCCGCGCACGATGCCCGCCACGGCTTCCGCGTCGGCAGCGGTGGCCCGTTCGATACGTAGCGTCCCGGTCATGGCGCTCCCTTCACCTCCGCCATCATCTGCACGAAGCGGTCGAACATCGGGGTGCTGTCGAGAGGCCCGGGGCAGGCCTCCGAGTGGTACTGGATGGTCATCACTGGTTCGGTGCGCATGGCTAGGCCCTCGACGGTGCCGTCGTTCAAGTTGATGTGGCTGACGTAGGCGCCCTCGGCGAGGCCCGTTGGATCGACGGCGTACCCGTGGTTCTGCGCCGTGATGGTCACGCGGCCCGTCACCAGGTCCTTCACGGGGTGGTTGCCGCCCCGGTGCCCGAAGGGAAGTTTGAACGTGGCCGCGCCGAGCGCCCGCCCGATAACCTGGTGCCCCAGGCAGATTCCGAAGAGCGGCACCTTCCCGATGAGCCCGCGCGCCTCCCGCACGGCCGCCTCGAGCAAGTCGGGGTCCCCCGGACCGGGAGACCACACGATCCCGTCGGGCTTCCAGGCGAGCAGCTCAGCCGCGGGCGTGGAAGCGGGGAAGACCCGAACCAAGCACCCCCGGGCGCGCAGCAGCCGCAGGATGTTGCGCTTCACGCCGCCGTCGACGACCGCTACGCGGTACCGCGGCTCCGCCGGAGCGTCCCAGTCGTACGGCGCCTCGGCCGTGACGGTCGAGACCCAGTCGATCGAGTCGTACGAGGGCAAGGCGCGCACGCGGGCGAGCGCTTCTTCGTACGTCTCATCGGTCGTGACCGTTCCGAGCATCACGCCGTGCGCCCGGATACGGCGCGTGATCGCCCGGGTATCCACCTGGTCGATTGCAACCACGCCGCGGCTTTCGAGCAGCTCCCGCAGGGTCCCTAGGGAGCGAGGATGGCTCGCGAACTCGGCCAGCTCGCGGATGACCAAGGCGCACGGTTGGATGCGGCCCGACTCCTCCACCGACGGGTCGATGCCGTAGTTGCCGATCATCGGATAGGTGAGGACGAGGACCTGTCCCGCGTACGAGGGGTCGGTCAACATCTCCTCGTACCCGGTCATCGAGGTGTTGAAGACGACCTCGCCGTCGGCCCGGCCAGGGGCTCCAATGCTTCGCCCGGCAAAGGCCGACCCGTCAGCGAGAACGAGCAGGGCGTCCCGCATGCCGTGACGCCTCCTCCTTCCATACGAGGCCGCCCGCGATCACGGCCCGCACTCGGCCGATGAGTTCGCAGCCGGCGAGCGGCGTGTTCTTCCCCTTCGAGGCGAACGCGGACGGGTCGACCCGCCATGTCGCGGTGGGGTCGACCACGACGACGTCCGCAGGCCCTCCTTCCGTGAGCGTGCCGATGCCCGGCACCCGCTGGGCGAGGGCGAAGGCCGACGCAGGTCCTGACGTCAGCGCGCGGACGACGGTCCCGAGCCGCAGCTCGCCGCGGGCGATCTGCGTCCACAGCGTCCCAACGGCCGTCTCGAAGCAGGAAATGCCCGGCGCGGCCCGTTCGAACTCGCACGCCTTGTCTTCGGCCGCATGCGGCGCGTGGTCGGTGGCGATCGCATCGATGATGCCTGCCTCCAGCCCTTCGATGAGCGCCTTCCGGTCGGCCTCGCGGCGCAGAGGCGGATTGATGCGTGCGTTGGTGTCGTACGCCGGCTCCGGCCCCGGCCCCCACACGGCATCCTCGGTGAGGAAGAGATGGCTCGGCGTGACCTCGGCAGTCACCGGGATGCCCCTGGCCTTGGCCTCGGCGATGAGCTCCACTCCTCGCGCCGTGCTCACGTGGGCGATGTGGAGCCGTGCGCCGGTCTCCTCGGCGAGGGCGATGTTGCGGGCGATGGCGGCGACTTCGGCTGAAGCGGGCGCGCCGGGAAGCCCCAACCGTTCGGAGAGGATGCCTTCGTTCATGACTCCGCCCCGCGAGAGCGCCGGCTCATCGCAGTGCTCCGAGATGGGCACTCCCAGGTCGGCCGCGAGCTCCATCGCTCTGCGCATCAGCCGGCCGTCGGCGACGGGGGCACCGTCGTCGCTGAAGGCCACGCAACCGGCCGCCGCCAACTCGGCCAGTTCCGCCAGTGCCTTTCCCTGGCGGCCCCGCGTGATGCATCCGATGGGCAGCACCCGCACGCGGGCGTCGCGCCGGAAGCGCTCGAGGAGGTCCGCGATCTGTGCCGCACAGTCGGGAGGCGGCTCCGTGTTCGGCATGGCACAGATGGTGGTGAACCCGCCCCGGAGCGCCGCCTCGGTCTCCGTGGCGATGGTTCCCTTATGCTCGAAGCCCGGCTCGCGCAGGTGGGCGTGCAGGTCGACGAACCCGGGCAGAACGAGGCAGCCCTCGGCGTCGACGACGGCGTCGGCTGCCCCGGCCGGGGCTCCTCCGATCGAGGCGATGCGGCCGCCGGAGATGAAGACGTCCCCGACGAGATCGACGCCGGTCGCAGGGTCGAAGATGCGGCCTCCGCGGATGAGGATGGACGTCATCGCGCCCGCGCCCCAGCGAGGAGATAGAGCACGGCCATGCGGACGGCGACGCCGTTCGCTACCTGCTCCTCGACGACCGACTGGAGGCCGTGTGCAACGTCCGGCGCGATTTCGATGCCCTCGTTCATCGGCCCCGGATGCATCACGAGCACGCCCGCGTTCGCCTTGGCCAGCCGCTCGGCGTTCACCTGATACCGCCGCACGTAGTCGCGGATCGAGGGGATGAGCCCATGTTCCTGACGTTCCTTCTGCAGGCGGAGGGCCATGACGACGTCGGCACCGATGATCGCGGCGTCGAAGTCGGTGCTCCAGGAGAAGTTGGGGTTGTCCTCCAGGCTGCGGATGAGGTGACGGGGGAGGAGCGTCGGCGGTCCGCAGAACACCACCTGCGCGCCCTCGCCGAGCAGCAGCCAGAGGTTCGACCTCGCCACCCGGCTGTGGAGGATGTCCCCGACGATGACGACGCGCCGGCCGGCCAGGCTGCCAAGGTGCCTCCGCATCGTGTAGAGGTCGAGGAGGGCCTGCGTCGGATGGGCGTGCATACCGTCCCCGCCGTTGACGACGCTCAACGACGCGTGTTTCGCCGCCACGGCCGGCGCGCCTGCGCTCGGGTGGCGCATCACGAGGATGTCGACGCCGATGGATTCCAGCGTGCGGACCGTGTCGATGAGGGATTCGCCTTTTTCAACGCTGCTGCCCGCCGCCGTCAGGTTCACCACGTCGGCACCGAGCGCTTTGGCGGCCACTTCGAAGCTGGCGCGGGTCCGCGTGCTCTGTTCGTAGAAGAGCGTGGCGACTGTCACTCCTCGCAGAGCGGCAACCTTCGCTACCGGGCGGCGGCGGATCTCCGCCATGGCATCGGCCGTGTTCAGGACGAGCTCCACCTCTTCGCGCCGGAGGCCGTCCGTGTCGAGGAGGTCCTTCCGCGTCCAGCGCGCCTGCGCTGCGGGCGGCGCGGGAGCGGTCTGGGAAACGGTGCTACGGGCCAACTGCCACCTCCTGTTCGACGACGTAGACACCGTCCTCGCCGTCGACCTCGGCGAGCCGGACCTCGACGCTTTCTCGCGGAGAGGTGGGAACGTTCTTTCCGACGAAATCGGGCCTGATCGGCAGCTCCCGGTGTCCGCGGTCCACGAGCACCGCCAGGCGGACGCGGGCCGGCCGGCCGAAGTCCATCAGCGCGTCGAGCGCCGCCCGCACCGATCGGCCGGTGTAGAGCACGTCGTCGACCAGCACCACCGTCTTGCCGTCGATGGAGACGGGGATATCGCTGGGCTGGATGCCGGGGAGGTCGGCGCGATGGGCGAGGTCGTCCCGGTACAGCCCGATGTCCAGCCGGCCAACCGGGACGCTGACGCCTTCGATGCGGGCGATGGCTGCGGCCAGCCGCTGGGCAAGGGGGTAGCCCCGCGTGAGCATGCCGACGAGGACGACGTCGCGTCCCCCGTCGGTGTTCTCCACGATTTCGTGGGCGAGGCGCCGGATCGTCCGGCCCAGTGCTTCGGCGTCGAGCAAGCGGCGGGCGGTCACGAAAAAACGCCTCCCCGGGAGGGCGGGCAGGCGCGTGCAGCACACGTCATGCCGGTCATCCGGCAGCCTCCTCCCTTTCCGGCCTCGCGGGACCGGTTTTAAAGGGTCTCCCCAATCGTAGGGCTGCTGCCCGCGGATGACAAGCCGCGGGCGCACGCCCGCACGGGACCGTATAATCGAGCCCGATCTCACGCTCCTCAGCCATAGGTGGGGCGCATGTCCGACGGGATCGGACCGACTGGTGACCAGCGCGACGGCGACGTGCGCGAGCGAATTTTCGCGAGCGCCCTCCGCCACTTTTCCCAGAAGGGGTACGCTGCCACCTCGCTCCGTGAAATCGCTGAGGACGCCCGCACCACGAAGCCGATGATTTATTACTACTTTGGCTCGAAGGAAGGGCTGTACGGCCGGATCGTGCGCGAGTTCTTTGAGGAAATGGAGTCCGCGATCCGCTCCTCTTTGGCCGAAGAGTCTCCTCCTGCCGATCAGGTTGTACGGTACTGCGAGGGGTACCTGGACTACTTCCTCCACAACGAGGAGGTCGTCGCACTGGTGTTGAGGGAAGTATTCGGGCTCGGAGGAACGCCGCTGTTCGCGTTCTCCCAAGCTTTTGCTGACCGGGTTCGCAAGCCGCTCGAAGAGATCCTTGCGCGAGGGATTCAGCTGGGCAGCTTCCCCGAGGACGACGTAGCCGATTTGGCAACGGCCATCACTGGGATCATGAACATGTTCATTCTTGCCCACGTTTTCGGAGGCGCTCCCATCGAGCGCGAAGCCCCGCTGCGGCAGGTGGGGTTCTTCATCCGCGGGCTGGAGGCGTCGGTCCGGTAGCGGGAGAGGGACGATCGGGGTATGCCCCTCTGTGCATGGCGCCATCGCCGGCCGTTTCCTTTGGTAGGAGAGCGCCGTGCCCAAGCTCGTCGACTACTACGCGATCCTCGCTGTGCCGCCCGATGCCGACCTCGTGGGCATCGAGAACGCCTACGCGCGCATCTCCAGCGAGCTGGTGGCAGCAATGCCCCACGACGAGACGGCTGCGGCAGCTCTGCAGCGGGTGAACGAAGCGTACGCGGTCTTGTCCAAGCCGGAGGCGCGCCGCCTCTACGACCAGGCGTTCTTCGCCGCCGAAATCGCCGAAGAGCAGCGCCGCCTCGCTGCCGAACTTCGGCGGCAGCGCATCGTGCAGGGGCTGCTCGCGGCGGCCCTAGCCGCCATCCTCGGCGTGCAAACGGTGGCGTTGGCGGCCATCTATTGGGACAGGGTGGTCCCGGTCCTGCGGACCGTCTTCGGTCCCCTCTTCCCTGATATCGCTGGCTGAGCTGGCTTACCCTCTCAGGCTTCGCGAAGCGCGAAGGGCGTGATCGTCTCCGTCATGCTCACGCGGCTGTCGAGCCGCTTCTGCAGGCCGCTCATGAGGCCGAGCACGCGGAAGATGAGGACAACATCGCCCGGAATGCGGGTCACCGGGTTCTCGTGCAGGATGCGCGAAAGCCGCTCGTTGACTTCCGGCATGACGTCGGCGTCAACGTACGGCTTTCCGTCGGGACCTGTCACCTCGAAGAAAGACCGTCCGAGGGCCACCAGCGTCGCCGGATCGTCATACTTCGTCTCGAAGCCCAATGCCCGGAACGCCTCCACCATGGCCTGTTCGTCTTGCTGGAGGATGGCGACAGTGAGCCGCGCGTAGTTCCGCCGGAACTCGTCCGGGAGCTGCTTCGTCATCCCGAAATCGAGGAACACCACCACCGGACCCGGCTGCACGAGGAGGTTGCCGGGATGCGGATCGGCGTGGAAGAAGCCGTGCACCAAAATCTGCTCGCAGTACGCCTCCGTCATGATGAGGGCGACGGCGTTCGGGTCGATGCCAGCGGCTTCGAGTGCAGCCGTGTCGGAAATCTTGATGCCATCGATGTACTCGAGGGTGATGACGCGGCGGCTCGTGAGGTCCCAGTGCACCTTCGGCACGCGGATGTCCGCCCGATGGGCGTGGATCTCCGCGATGCGCTCCGCGCTTCTCCCCTCTTCTACGAAGTCGAGTTCCCGCGGGACGTAGCGGGCCATCTCGTCCAGGACCACGCGGAAGTCGAAGTCCGGCTCCAGCCGGGCGAGGATGCGCACCAGGAGCCGCAGGTTCTGCAGGTCGGTGGCGACCACCCGGGCGATGCCCGGGTACTGCACTTTCACCGCCACCCGCTCACCAGCGCGCGTGACCGCTCGATGGACCTGCGCGAGCGATGCCGAGGCGATTGGGCGCTCGTCGAACGAGAGGAAGAGCTCGTGTGGGTCGGCGCCGAGCTCCTCTCTGATGACGGCGCGGATATCCTCGAATGGACGGGGGGGTACTTGGTCCTGCAGGCGGCTCAGGACCGCGATGTACTCGGGCGGCGCAACGTCGGCGCGGCTGCTCACGAATTGACACGTCTTGATGAGCAGCCCCTCGAGCGAGATGGCGAGGCGGTACATGCGCTCCGCTGCCCGGCGGTGCTGCTGCGCGTAACGGGCGGCGCGTTCTTCGGGCGTGAGCCGGCGGTTTCGCTGGATGCGCTTGTAGCCGAGGTAGATGACGATGAAATTCCAGGCGACGCGCAGGAATCTCGCGAGCCGACGCGGCAGCGGCAAAGGGCGGAATTCCCCGGCGTCGCGAACCCCCATGGCTGCACTTTACCAGGACTGCGCCCGTTCGCTGTCAGCTCGCATCCGAGACACAGCGGAATCGGGGCAGGGCCTTTAGGCCCTGCCCCGAGGAGCGTCCTCAAGAACGGACGCGCTCAGACGTCCTTCCAGTAGAACGGGAGCACTTCGGCCGCCCCGCCGTACCCGATGGTGACGTACTCCACGCCGTTCCGCACCCAAGGCTGGTACGCCGTCCAGGTGGTGCCGGCGCCGGCCTGGTTGGGCACGTAGTACATCTCGACGCCGTTGATCTTCTGGGCCTCGTGGAAGAGGGCGCGGCGCTCCTCTTCGTCGATCGTGGC
>DAOUCS010000129.1:0-26296 GCA_034431815.1 Dehalococcoidia bacterium | reverse complement strand
GAAACCCTTACTCGAGAACGCGCTCAGGTACCGAACCAGTGCACCGCGCCCGCTCCTTCGCTTCGGCCTTCGCCTTCTGGGGGCTCATCGCAGCAGCAGCCGGATTCCTCGCTTGGGATGTTTCAGCGGCCCTCTTTCCGCCCTCCCAGCATCGCGCCCCCGGTACTCCTCTCACCGTCGCGGCAATGGACCCCGGCGAGGGTGCCAGCGCGGACGGCCTGCCGGCGGCGCGCCGCCGCTTCACCGACGGCCGGCTTCCGACCCGCCTCGTGATCCCGAGTGCAGGCGTCGATACCTCGGTCGAAGAGGTCGGCATCGTCAGCGTGAACGGGGAGCCCCGCTGGGAAACTTCATGGCGCGCGGCCGGGCACCTCATCACCTCCGCGCTTCCGGGCCAGCCAGGAAACGCCGTCTTCACGGGGCACGTCTCCGTAGCCGATCCCCGCAACGCTGCGGTGTTCGCCGAGCTCGACCGAGTGCGGCCGGGAGATGTCATCGAGGTGCACGCAGGGGCGACCATTTACCGGTATCGAGTGACGCAGATCCTGGTCGTAGATCCCGGAGCGACCTGGGTGCTTCGCTCGCAACCGACGCCGACCATTACGCTCATCACCTGCACGAAGGACCTGCGCGCAAGGTTCGTCGTGCGGGGGGAGCTGGAGTCGTGAACAGCCTCGAAGGGCCGTTGCAAGGCGGCCGCCCAATGCCTAGGATGGCGGGGAACGCGAACTATGATGTCAGAAGTGCGTGAAACTCCCGGGGCTACCAAGGTCGTCCGGATCGAGGAGCGGCGGAACACCGCCCGAGCTCCGCGGCAGCCTGGCGCAGCGGCTGCCGATCGGAGCGGGGTAAGCGAGCGCGCCCGCGAGCTGGCCGGAGCTCTCGAGGCTGTCCGCGCGGCGCCCGACACGCGTGGTGCCAAGGTGGCGGTGCTCAAGGCAGCCATCGCGAACGGCACCTACCGGCCTGACCCCCGTGCCATCGCCAGAGAGATCATGGAGCGGGGACTGTAGCTGCTCCCCGCAGGGTTCCCCGGCGCGAGGATCCGTCGGATGGCCGAGCCGAGCGCGGGAGCCCCCCGATTCGGGCACGGGGCCGGGCGGGTACGGTAGACCGTAGCAGGTCTCCGCGAAGGGGTTCGCTGGTGCCGACTGTCCTCGCCGTTGTGGCCGATACGCCCCCGAGCATGCAGGGGCGGATGGCCGTCCATCCCCAGCTTGCGGTCGAAGTGTGGAGCGAACTCGACCTCGCCCTGCGCCGCACCGCGGGACAACGGTTCGACCTCCTGGTCCTCGCCGAGATGCCGGGGGATCGGCAGGGCGAGCTGGTTCGCCGCCTGCACCAAATCCGCCGGTGGCGCATCGTGCCGGTGCTCTACGTGTTGCCGCCGGAAGAGCCCGGGCTCGTCGTCCCGGGCACCTTCCGTCCGGAAATCGACCGGCTTGTTCGAGCCCGCTTCCGTTCTCCGGAGGTGATCCGGCTAATCGAATCGATGGCCCGCGAGGGGATCGGCGATGCGGAAGCAATCGTCGCCGGGCCAGCCGAGCTCGACCCGTTGCGCGGCCGCCTTCGGGTGGACGACCGGGAGATCATCCTCACCCGGCGGGAGACGGAGATCCTGGCGGTCTTGATGCAGGAAGCGGGCAGAACCATCCCCTTCGGCGAGCTGGTCGAACGAGGCTGGCAGGCAACGCCGGACGGGAGGAACGTGCAGATCCTCCGCCGGCATATCTCCAACATCCGGCGAAAGCTCGAGGAAGCCGGCGCCCGCCTCTCGCTTCGAACAGTGCGGGGCACGGGATACCGGCTGCAGCTCCCACGGGCAAGCTGAACGCGGTCTAGCGCGGGATGAATGTCGGATCCTCGCGGTCGATCCAGCACGCCGCCAGCCGATGTTCGTATCCCGGAAGGATATCGAGCGGGAAGTCGCGCACGTAGGGCCACGAGAGGGCGACCACGCGCTCGCTGACGAAGTTCACCGCCACCGCCAGATCGAGGATGCGGCGCTGGGCCTCGAACCCCGTGGCGCGGCGCTGGGCAGTGTCGAACTCCCTGCGCTCACGCTCGATGAGGGCGTCGAGCTCGGAGTCGCGCAGCGCGAAGGTGTTATTCGAACCTTGAGAATGGAAGAAGGGGTAGAGCCAGTCGTCGAGCTCCACCCAGCCAACGTCCGGGCCGGCAGTCCACGGCGCCTGGCCTTCGAACATCCGCTTCACGAGCTCGGACGTGGGAACGGGATAGAGCGTGACTTGCACGCCGAGGACCGACTCGATGTCCCGTTCGATCCTGCTGCCGAGCCCGAGGACGCGCTCGGCGTCCTCGGCCACGACCAGGCCGATCTCTGACGGAAACGACCCTTTTTCGGAACGGTAGGCGTCGAGCAGCGCCTTGGCGTCGGCGATGTCCTGTGCGCGGCCGCCGGAACCGAGCCGGTACCCCGGCCGGGCGCTCAGCTCGTCGGGCGAGAGCGCCCAGCGGCGCACTGGCCAGCTCACCCATCCATTCACGTCCCCCGAGCCCGCGAAGAAGGCCTCGATCATGGCCCGCCGGTCGATGGCGATGGCGAAGGCTTGCCGGACGCGAGGATCGTCGTAGGGAGTGACGGGGGTGAAGAATCGCATCCCGAAGAAGTACGCCTGGCCGACCTGGGCCTCGACCAGGGCAGGGAGAGCGGTTCGAAGGCGATCGGCCTCCTTGCGGCCCACGAAGGCCACATCGAGGCGCCGAGTGCGGAAGTCAGCTTCGATGAGTCGGCCGTCGATGGGGTGCCGGATCGTCACACCCGCGAGATGCGGGCGCTCGGGGCCGCCGTGCCAGGCGGGGTTGCGCACTACGCTCGCGAAGTCCTGCTCGGCCCACTCCACCCACTGGAATGGCCCGCTCCCGACCTGCAGCTCGGCGGAAAACCCCCGCTCGGCAGCTTCCGGTGCCCCGATGAAACTGCTGGGCGCCGCGAACCGTTCGACGAGGGGCGCGAACGGCGCGGAGGTGTGCACCACCACGACGTCCGGTGAGGGCGCCTCGACGCGGTCGATCATCGTCCAGTAGTGGTGGCGCTGGAACGTCTCATCGCCCCGCTGCCGTTCGATGGAGTAGCGCACGTCGTCGGCAGTGACCCGGCGCCCTTCCAGGGGAGGGAGCTGGTGCCAGCGGGCGTTCGGATTGAGGCGGAAGATGTACGTCTGCTGATCGGGCTGTTCGGGAAGCGCAGAGGCAAGGTCGGGGACGATGACGCCGTCGGCCTGGCTTTCGTAGGCTAGGAGGCGGCTATAGACCAGCGACTGGACGGCGGTGAGCGGGCCGCTCTGGGTCCGGTGAGGGTCGAACTCGCCGTCGCTCTGGACGATTCCGACGTACACGAGCGTGCTCGCCTCTTCCCCTGCGGGAACGACGTCGGTCGTGGAGGGTGCTGGGGTAAGCGTGGGCAGCAGGGTTTCCGGTGCCTGCGGCCGCCCGTCCCGACGGCACGCGGCCACCGCCCCTGCCCCGACGAGCACGCCCAGGCCAGCAGCAAGCCCGAGGAACCGCCGACGGGTCAACGGTCGCGAGCGTCCATAATCCGACACACCGGCCATGGTATCGTGATGAGCCGTAAGGGCGGGGAGCCTGCACCGGCAGTTGCCGGAGACGAAACCTGCGGAACGTCAGTCAGGCACCAGGAGGCAGCGATGGAACGGCGACGGTTAAGCGACGAGGAGGTGCAGCAGCAGCTGGCTTCCCTCCAAGGCTGGCAAGGAACGTTAGCCGGCATCCGGAAGGAGTTCCGTTTCCGGGACCACGTGGCTGCGATGGGGTTCGTCACCAAGGTTGCGCTCGTCGCCGAACGGATGAACCACCACCCGGACCTGCGCATCGTGTACAACCGGGTCGAAATCGCGCTTTCGACCCATGACGCAGGCGGGGTCACCGAGTTCGATTTCGCCCTGGCTCGGGAGATCGAGCGCTGTCTGGAGGCGTAGCCCGCGGCGCCGCTCAGTGAACGCGCTCGTAGAACGCCTTCCGCGCCTGCTCCACCAGGCGGAGCTCCTCCTCGCTAAGGAGAGACGGGTCCTTCTTCATCTCGTGGCGCAGCGGGAAGATGTGAATCGCGTCCCAGCCGCAAACGTCTTCGCAGAGACGGCAGCCGGTGCACTTCTTCTCGTCGACTGCACTGACGCCGAAGAAGTCGTCGATGCGGTCGGAGTGCTGGAGGCTGAGCGCATCGAAGGGACAGATGTTGATGCACAGCTCGCAGCCGGAGCCGATGCACTTCTCTTCGATGACCACCGCCTTCGGCCACTCATTCTTCTTCAGCGACTTGCAGACGTCACCATCGCTATCGAGGATGGCCTCGGGCGGGCAGACGACGCCGCAGGCACCGCAGTCGATGCAGAGGGTCGGGTCGATGACGTGGAGCTGGTTCCGCTCGCCGGAGATGGCGTTCGTGGGGCACCGCTTGGTGCAGGCTGTGCAGCCGATGCAGGTCTCGATGATGGAGTAGGCCAAGGGCGGAACCTCCTGGCGAGCGGTCGCGGGCTTGCCTCCTCATTATCGGCAGGCGGCTCCCTGGCGGGCAACCGAAGGACACGCCGTTAGGGTCCAGGCGCCTGGCGCGACTCCGCTTCAAGTTCGGCGAGATGGTCGATGCTCGGCCGCTCTTCGGGGTCAACCTCCGCGGGAGCGAACCACGCATCGAGGAGCGCGGGGACGTCCTCGGGGCGCGTCCGCAGCAGCGAGAGGCAGAGGATGTTCGCGTCGTTCCACATCCTGGCGCCGCGCACGATTTCGGGGTCAGCGCACAAGGCAGCGCGAATACCGGGGACCTTGTTGGCGGCGATGGAGACACCAGTCCCGGTGTAGCAGCAGAGGATGCCGGAATCGGCACGGCCTTCGGCAACATCGCGGGCAACCGCTTCCGCGACCCATGCCCACGGCAGCGCTTCGCCGCCCGGCCTCCCGCGAACGGCCACCTCGATGCCGCGTCGCCGGAGCTCGGCGAGGATGGCGTCGGTGACGGGGGTCGTGTCGTCGGCGCCGAAAGAGACTTTCACATCTCCATCGTACCGGGAGTCCCGCCGGTGCGTGGTCCCCGGTCGCCCTCGTCCCGGACGACGATGCGCGCCGGCCTTCCGTCGGCCAGCGCGGCCGCAAGGTCGACGGCAGCAGCGAGTGTTTCCGCCAGCGCAGGAGCGGCCAATCGGCCTCCGGCAACGCGCCACGCACCGTCTGCCAGGCGTTCGATCACGATAACGGCCGTGTTCACGCCCACCCGCTTCCAAGAGGTTCGATCCGTGGTTCGGCAGGCGGGCTGCATCCGCGCATCAGGCCTATCCCCGATTGGAGGAGGCGTGCGCGGAAGCCCCACGCAGGGCAGGATGGGGCCGTGGCCGGACGTCGGCGGGGGATCTTGGCCGCAGCAGCGGGAGCGGCACTCGCTTCCGGTGCAGCATATTACGCCTGGCAGCTCGACCACCAGGCGTTCCGCGTGAGCCATCGCCATGCCGCCCTCGACGCTCACGTGGCAGCGGTCGCGGGAGACCGGGTGCGCATCCGCCGCCGGGCGCCGCTCGAGCCGCCCATCATCGGACTCGAGTACCCCGGCGGGCACGCGATGCTCGATAGCCGCGACGGAGATTGGTACCGGGTCGCACGCGTGTGGGGCCGCCGCCCGGTGCGCGGCATGCCGTGCCGGTTCGACTCCTTCGTTTATCCTGGCGACCCCGAGCTCGCGCACGGCATCGCCTTCGAGGACGTCCGGTATCCGACCGAGCTCGGGCCATGCCCCGCCTGGCTGATCCCGGGAGGCGATCCGGAGGCGCCCTGGGTCATCGCCATCCATGGCAAGGGTGCGAGCCCGCGGGAGGTTCTTCGGATGCTGCCCGTCATCCACCGCGCCGGAGCATCGGTGCTGGCCATCGGCTATCGGAACGACATCGACGCCCCTGCCAGCCCCGACCGACGGCACGCGTTCGGCGCCTCGGAGTGGCGCGACCTCGAGGCCGCCGTGCGCTTCGCCCGCGGGCGGGGCGCGCGGAACGTTGTCCTGTTCGGCTTCAGCATGGGAGGGGCCATCGCGGCGAGCTTCCTGCGGAACTCGGCGCATTCCACCACTGTCGCGGCGGTGGGCCTCGATGCGCCGATGCTCGATCTGCGCGCCGCCGTGGAGCACCGTGCCCGGCACCACCCCCTCCCCATGGCGGTCCATCGGGCGATGCTGCCGGTTGCCGCTTGGATGCTCCGCGTCGACTGGCAGCGGTACCGGTACCTGGACGATGCCGAACGCTGGCCGGGTCCCATCTTCCTCGCGCACGGCAGCGCCGACCCGCTCGTTCCGGTAGCGACGAGCGATGCCGCAGCCGAACGCCTCGGCCCCCGTGTGCGCTACGTCCGCGTCGACGGAGCGGGCCACGTACGCTCGTGGAACGCCGACCGGGAGCGGTACGAACGGGAGCTCGAAGCGTGGCTCACGGAGGCGGCGGAGGCAGCTCGCCGGCTCCTTCGGGTTCGGTGACGGGGCTGGGACGCCGCAGCGTCTCCGCTACGAAGAGCAGCATCACCAAAGCGCCTGCAAAGGCGAACCCGCCGGACAGGATGGCGGCACTGCCGAGGGCAAGCCCCTGGGCGGTGCCGCCGACAACGCTCGGCCCGGCGACGCGCCCGAGGTCGGTGAGGAAGCGCCACAGGCCCAGGAATTCGCCGCTGCCGGCGCGCGGCGCGAGATCGGACCCGAGCGTCATGACCGCGCCGCTTCCGAGGCCATTACCGATTCCGGAGAGCAAGCCCACCGCCAGGAGTGCGGCAAAACCATCGGCCAGGGGCAGCAGCGCGAGGCTCGCACCCAAAAGGAGGAGGGATGGCACCACGGTCCACTTTCGGCCCCAGCGGTCCATCACATACCCGACCGGCACGAACAGGGTCATATCGACTGCCGAGGAGAGCCCCATCACCAGGCCGATGGCCCCCACGCCCAGACCAACGTGGTCACCCCAGAGGGGGAGAAGAAGCTGCCTGGCTTCCCGTACGAAGGTGAGGATCAGGGCGACGGTGCCGGCGGTGAGGAACTGGTAGCGGAAATCGGCCAGCGTGCGCGCAAGCCGTGCGTGCACGCGAGGGCCGCTCCGCACCGGCAGGGCCGAGGCCTCGTGCCGCAGGAGGACGGCCACCCCAGCCACGGCCGCCGCCCCCGCCTGAGCGACGAACGCCGCTTCGAAGCCGAGGTGCTCCGCCAGGAAGCCCCCGGCGATGGGGCCGGCAAATACGCCCACTCGATTGACCCCGCCGACGAGCGAGAGCGCCCGCCCCCGGTACTCCAGCGGGACTGTCTCGGCAACAAAGGCGAGCCGCGAAACGAGCCACATCGACCAGCCCGCGCCGAAGACGAACATCAGTGCCACGAGCTGCCAGGTATCGGCAGCAACGGCGATGGCCAGCGCTGAGCCGGCCGCCAGCCCCGCGCTCGCCAGCATGGTCGTGCGGCCGCCGAACCGATTCACCATCACGCCAGCGGGGATGTCGGACGCGAGGGCCCCGACGCCGCGGACGGTGACCGTGGCGCCCACGAGCGCCAGCGACGCCCCCAGCGCCTGGGCGTACAGAGGGAGGACAGGCAGCGTCATCCCCTCGCCGAACGCGAACAGGAGCGTAGGCAGGTAGACGGGGATGAAGAGACTGCGGAGGGAGAACCCGGGCCGCTCGGCTGCCGGAGCGCTCATCCGCGCTGCCGGCGACTAGGCCGTGCCCTGCTGGGGAGGGAGGTCGGCGCGGGATGGGTCTTCCAGGCGGAGGATGCCCTTCTGGATGGCATACCGGATGAGGTCGGTGCGGCTCTTCGTCTTCAGCTTCTGCGAGATGTGAGCTTTGTGAGCCTCCACCGTCTTGATGCTCACCGAAAGCTCTTCCGCGATGCGCTGGTTGGTGTACCCCTCGGCGATGAGCTGCAGCACCTCCCGTTCACGCGGCGTGAGGAGGTCCAAGCCGCTCACCGACTCGTCGCCGCCTTTCGCCCGATAGAGGAGCGCGGGGACGTCGAACTGTTCGGCCAGCGCGGCCGAGAAGTAGGTGTTGCCCCGCGCCACCGTGCGGATGGCCAGCAGAACCTCGTCGACATCGGAGCGCTTTACCAGATACCCCGAGGCGCCGGCATGGATGGCGTCGACGAGCTGCTCCTCGTCGACGAAGCCGCTCAGCATGATCACCCGGGCAGTCGGCACTGCTTTCCGAAGCTGGCGGGTCGCCTCGACGCCGTTGAGCGCGGGCATGACGACGTCCATGAGCACTACATCGGGGTTCGTGCGTTGAGCGGCGAGGACCGCCTCGCGCCCGTTCTCAACATCCGCGACGACTTCCACGCCCTCGAACGACTCAAGCAGCCGGCGGAGTGCTTGGCGGATAAGGGCATGGTCATCAACCAGGAGCACACGAATAGGCGGCGGCCCGGGCCGCTGCGGCGCGGCCCGCTGTCCTCGCAGGCCCGTGGCGCGCTGGTCGGTCACCGCCTCACTCCGGCGCGGCGAGGTGCCACTATCCTACCCGCTCCCGAGCGCTCTGTGTCCACCCCTCGCGGGCGGCTCAGGACTCTCCAGTGAGGAAGCGGCGCGGTACTTCGCGCTGCATGCGCTCGATGATGTCGGGGTCGACACCATCGGCTGCCAGAGCGGGGAGGGCTACCGTACGGAGGAAGAGATACCGCGTGGGCCGCTCCCGCGGGACATCCGAAGCACCGGCACGGACCGGCGGGGGCGCGTAATCGTGGCCGACCATGAGGCGGTCTGCCCAGCCCCGCTCGATGAGGGCCTTTAACGTGGCGTTCCGCTGGCGCCAGTCGGGGCGCCCAGGCGCGCCCGGGTAGCGGTCCATCGAGAGGAACACGCCCGCCCGGAGGAGGGACTCCAGGTAATCGACGTCAGTGGTGTCGGCGCTGTGGCCGATGCAGATGCGGTCCATGGGCGCGCCCTCTTCGCGGAAGATCTCGACCTGTCGGGCACCGACCCGCTCCGGGGCCCACTGGTGCGTGCTGATAGGACACCCCGTCCGTTTGAGAGCCCGGGCGGCAGCACGGAGCACGCGCTCGCCCTCCGGGGTCACGCCGCCGGCGTCGTTGGCAACCTTGATGACTCCTGCCTTGATGTCGGTTTCGCCGATCCCGACCTCGATCTCGCGGACGAAGATGTCGGCAATCTCGTCCGGGTCGCGGGTCCAGAAGGATCGGGGAATGTCGCGCCAGATCCCGGTGGCCACAACCACGTTGATGCCCGACGCCCGGGCCACCTCGCGCACGAAAACGACGTCGCGCCCAAGGTCGGGCGTCGTGAGGTCGATGAGCGTATCCACCCCGCCGGCTTTCGCCTCCTGAAGCTCATCGACGACGCGGGCCTTCGTCCGCTCCCAATCGAACAACCACGGGTAGTGGAAATGATCCCCGAATGAGACGAGGACATGCTCGTGCGAAAGCACCACACCGAGGCGCGAGGCCTCGACGGGCCCGAGCACCGTTTGCACGACGGCAGCCATGGTGAGCTCTCCCGGGGCTGATTCGGGCGTATCGTGCCCTCTACCGTTGCCGCGCGCAATCGCGGGGCACGGTCGCCGCGGCTATGATGCCGAGCATGGAGCTGCTGCGCTCAGCACCGATCGCGGTCGTCTCCTTCGGGCCGGGCGCCTCGCTCGCCGCCTGGATGCTCGCCGGCCTCGGGGCGGAGGTTCGTCACCGCACCTTCGCGAGCGCCGGAGACCTCGGTTGCGCCGCCTTTATCGGGGGAGCAGAGGCAGCGTCGGGCGCCGACCCCTTCGCCGGCCTCGAAGCCGCCGTCATCGTGACCGACGCTCCGCTGACTCCGGCGAACCGCGCTGCGCTGGAGCGGGCGGCGGAAGCAGCACGGGTGGTATGGATGACCCCGTGGGGAGCCGACGGACCGTGGGCGGGGCGACCGGCGTCGGACCTCGTGCTGCACGCTGCCGGCGGATGGATGTCTGCCACAGGAGACCCCGACCGGGAGCCGCTCGGACCGCCGGGGCCGCAGGCGTCGTACGTTGCCGGGCTGTTCGCCGCAGTCGAGGCGGCAGCTGCCTTCGCGCTTCCCGGAGTCGCGAACCCGGGTCTCACCGACGTCAGCGCGGCCGAGGCGGTACTGGCCACGACCATCTACGACGCGGTGGCCTTCCAGTACTTCGGCCGCGTGCGTCCACGAACGGGCGCACGGTACGCGCCGACCCAGCCGACGATCGTCACGCTGCCGTGCCGCGACGGCTTCGTGGGGATCCATGCCGCCCTGCACCGGCAATGGGTGCTCCTCGCCGAGGCGATGGGGCGCCCGGAATTGGCCCGCGACCCCCGCTTCCTGACGCACGGCGATCGGGCAGAGCACCTCGCCGAGCTGGATGCCTGCCTGCTGCCGTGGCTGCAGTCCCGCGGCCGCTGGGAGCTGTTCGAACAGCTTCAGGCTGCCGGCATTCCAGCAGCGCCGACCCCCGATCCGGCAGAAGTCCTGGCGCTGCCTCATCTCGAGGAGCGGAACGCCTGGCGGGAACTGCGGCTGCCGGATGGGAGGACAGTTCGCGTGCCCGCCCTGCCGATCCGCGAGACGTACGTGTCGCCGGTTGCTGCCGCACCGCGCGACGGGCGCGAGGGGCCATGGCGCCAGGGGGCGCTCCGTGTCGTGGACCTCTCCATGGGGTGGGCGGGCCCTCTGGCCGGACACATCCTCTCCTGCCTTGGGGCCGACGTCATCAAGGTGGAGTCGCACCGCCGCTATGATTGGTGGCGCGGCGGCACGCCCGGCGCCGACCCCGAGCTCCAGCTGCACGAGCGGAGTCACGTCTTCAACGGCGTGAACCGCGGCAAGCGCGGCGTCGCGCTCGACTTGGCGGCGCCGGAGGGCCGGGAGGCGCTTCTCCGCCTCCTGCGGGGGGCCGACGTCCTGATCGAGAACTTCCGGCCGGGAACCCTCGAGCGGCTCGGGCTTTCGCCGGAGCGGCTCCTCGGCGAAAACCCCGGGCTCGTCGTGCTCCGGCATTCGGGATTCGGCAGCACAGGGCCATGGGCCCGTTACTTCGCCTTCGGGAACACCATCGAAAGCCTCTCCGGTCTGACAGCCGCGACCGGCTACCCGGGCGGCCCGCCGCGGATGATGAGCAACGCCTACGGGGACCCTGTCGGCGGCCTCACCGCGACCGTTGGCGTGCTCGCCGCCCTCGCCGCGCGCCGACGCGACGGCCGCGGACGCGTCATCGAGGTCGCGCAGCTCGAGGCGATGCTGCCCCTCGTCACGCCGCTCTTCCTCGAGTACCAGCTCAGCGGACAGGTGCCGCCGCGCAGGGGAAACGCACGCCCGGGGTCGGTGCTCGCCGGCGTGTTCGCCTGCCGTGGCGAAGACCGGTGGGTCGCCGTCGAAGCTCGGGACCGCTCGGAGGCTGCCCGGCTCGCCTCTGTTCTCGGTACGACAGGTGCCCCGACTCCAGCCGCAGTTGCTGCGTGGTGCAGGGGACGGGACCGGGACGATGCCGCCGCCCTGCTCGCCGCGGCAGGCGTGCCCGCTGCACCGGTGTACGACGAAGCGGACACGCTGGCCGAGGAGCCGTTCGCGAGCCGGGGGTTCTGGTCGGGCGAAGAGCGGGCGGTCGTGGGCTTCCACCTCTACCCCCTTCTCCCGCTCCGGCGCGACGGCTGCAGGCTGTATCCGGGGCGCCCTGCACCGCTGCTGGGCGAACATACGGCAGAGGTTCTGCGCTCCCTCGGTTATGACGAGCAGGCTGTGGAGGCGTTCTTCCGTGAGGGGGTCTCCGGGTCGGTGCCAGTGCCGCTGTAGCCGGTCACGAGGCTCGTAGTCCCAGCGATTCGGCGACGGAGGGGTGCACGATGCGTCCCCTCTCGACAACGAGCGCCGGTCCCAGCTCGGCGTCGGCGGCCGCGGCTTCGGGCGCGAGCTGAGCGAGCCGCTGGATTGCCGGCAGGGCGGCTTCGGCAAGGGCGAGCGTGCTCGTCCGCGGGACAGCAGCGGGCATGTTCGGAACGCAGTAATGCACCACTCCCTCCTCGACGTAGATCGGGTCGGCGAGGGTCGTGGGCCGGCTCGTTTCGCTCGCGCCGCCCTGGTCGATGGCCACGTCGACGACCACCGCGCCCGGTCCCATAGAGCGCACCATCGCACGGGTGACGACCTTCGGCGCCGCGGCGCCAGGCACGTGGGGCGCGAGAACGGCGAGGTCGGCACCGGCGAACGACTCCTCCAGGGCGGCAAGGCTCGCGTAGCGCGTGACCAGCCGGCCGCCGTACTGCTCGTAGAGAAGGCGGAGGCGGCCAAGGTCAACCGAGAGTACGGTGACCGCAGCATCGAGCCCGAGAAGGGCACGCGCGGCAGCCTTGGCCACCGTACCCGAGCCGACGATGACGCAGCGCCCCGGAGAGACGCCAGCGACTCCGCCGACGAGGATGCCTCGGCCTGGCCCGGGCTGTTTCAGGAGGTGAACCCCGATTTCGGCAGCGAGCCGGCCGGCGATCTGCGACATCGGCGCGAGGAGCGGCAAGCTGCCGTCCGGGGCGCGCACGAGCTCGAAGGCGAACGCTGTGGCACGGGAGGTGATCAGCCGCTCCGCGAGCGCCCGGTTGGCCGCCAGGTGGAGGAAGCCGAAGAGGAGGGTGCGCGAGGAGATGCGGGGGAACTCCTCGGGCAGGGGCTCCTTCACCTTGACCACGAGGTCCGCCTCCCACACTCGGCTGGCGTCCGCAAGCTCGGCGCCCACGGCAACGTAGGCGGAATCGGGGAACCCGCTCGCCTCGCCCGCGCCATGTTCCATCACCACCGAGTGTCCGTGAGCGACGAGTGCCGCGACGCTCGCCGGGGTGAGGGCAACGCGGGATTCGCCGGGCTTCCGTTCCTTCGGGCAGCCGATGCGCATGCTCGCCTCCTCGCAGATGCTACCGAACCGCAACGGCCATGCCGCCTCTCCGGCACGCGGCTCGATGTGGAAGCACCAACAGGCAGCCGATGCTTGTGGCAGGATAGCGCAACGGGGCGGGGCTCTTCGTGCGGTGGTGTGAATGAAGGGGAAGCGGTTCGGTGCGTTGTCAGCTGCCGCCGGCCTCTTGCTTCTGGCGGCAGCGCTCTTCGGCGTGGCCGCCGCTCCCGCTGGGGCCCGTCCAACGCCAGCTTTCCACGACGTTCATTTCGAATTCGCGGTCGCCCGAGGGGACGTTTGGTACGTTGTCAGCATCCAGCTCTTCGTGGCAGCCGGCGAAGACGGCGACCCCGCCGGCGAGGCAGCAGCAGCGAGAAGCGAGTTCCTCACCCGCTTTCCCGGCGCCGTGCCGCTGGACGAAGGAGATGTCAGCGCGCAGTGGGTGGCTGCGGGCTGGAAGTGGCCGGACGGCACAGCGTCGTGGCGGTACAACCCCGCGGGCAAGCCGTCGGGACTCGCGGGCGACCAGCCGGCGATTGGCGCCGGGGCTGCGGCCTGGAACAGCATCGGCGTGAACTTCTCCTTCTCCTACCTCGGCACCACCAGCAGTGGGACGGGCGCCTGTCACAACGCCCCAGACGGCACGAACACCGTCGGCTGGGGTCTGCAAGGGGGCAGCGTCCTCGCCGTGACCTGCACGTGGTACGACCCGCGCACGAGTCCCTACACGGCGATGGAGTTCGACATGGAGTTCGACCCTGACTGGCCGTGGACGACGGGAAGCCCGGTCTCGGTCGACCTGCAGAGCGTCGCCGCCCACGAATTCGGCCACGCGCTGGGGCTGGGTCACTCGCAGTTCCCCTCCGCGGTCATGTACGCGACCTACAGCCAGGGCCAGGTGAAGCGGACGCCCACGTCCGACGACATCGCGGGGGCTGCCGCCATCTACGGCTGGAGCAATGCCACGCCGACGCCCACAGCGACGCCGACTCCAACTCCCACCCCGACTCCATCGCCGACGCCGACTCCAACCCCGACGGGTACGCCGGTCCCTCCCCCTCTTCCCCTTCAGCCGGGCCTCAACCTCGCCGCCTGGCCCGGCCCGGACGCTCCCCCAGCGACGGCACTGGGACCCTACGCCTCTTCGATCTCGGCGGTATACGGCTGGGACGCCGCCCGCCAGCACTGGTTACGCTACGCCCCCGAGCTCCCCTCCTGGGCGAACACGCTGACGGAACTGCGAACCGGGGACGCCTACTGGTTTATCGTGCGAAGCGCCGTCACCATCTCGCCCCGGTGAGCGGTCCGATCCGGTAGCCTGACGCCATGACGGAACAGCGGCCGCATCCGGCCTACGCGGGCATCTCCACCTTCCTGCACCTCCCGTGGGTCGAGGACCCTGATCGGATCGCGGAGCTCCAGCCGGACATTGCCATCGTCGGCGCGCCCTTCGATGTCGCTGTGACGCACCGTCCGGGGGCCCGTTTCGGACCCCGAGCCATTCGCGCGGCGAGCTACCTGCAGCAGACGGGCCTTCATCACCTCGGCTTCCGCATCGAGCCGTTTTCCGTGCTCCGAGGGATCGACGCCGGCGACGCCCGCTGCATCCCCGGGGACATCGAGCGGAGCCATGACGCGATCCGCGCGAAGCTGCGCGAGCTCCTGGCGGCAGCCCCTCGCTGCATTCCCGTCGTGCTCGGCGGCGATCACTCCATCACCTATCCGGCGGCTGGCGTCGTCGCCGACCACTACGGGCGACGGGTGGGCATCGTACACTTCGATGCCCACGCCGATGCTGCCAACGATTCATGGGGCGTGCTGTTGAGCCACGGCACGCCGATGCGGCGCCTGATCGAGGCGGGCCACGTGGCCGGCCGGAACTTCGTCCAGGTGGGCCTGCGGGGGTACTGGCCCGGCCCCGACGTCCTCGCCTGGATGGCCGAACAGGGGATGCGCAGCCACTTCCTCTACGAGATCGAAGAGCGGGGCCTCGAGGCGGTGATCGAGGACGCAATCGAGGAAGCGCTCGACGGCCCGGAGTTCATCTACCTCTCGGTGGACATCGACGTGCTCGACCCCGCCTTCGCGCCGGGGACAGGCACGCCCGAACCGGGAGGTCTCAGCGCTCGCGAGCTGCTCTGGGCCGTCCGGACCATCGTCAGCCGGGTCCCGCTCGTCGGTATGGACGTCGTCGAGGTCTCCCCGCCGTACGACCCAGCCGGCATCACCGCCGAAGCGGCGCACCGCGTCGTGTTGGAGGCGATCGCCGCTCTCGCCGTGAAGCGCGCAGACCGCTAGCCTACCGGCCTCGCCTCGCTCCGGCACTGGCATTGCCAGCGATTTCGAGCCCGGCGCCGCCCACGCCGAGCGAACCGGTCACCTCTCCGGCGATGGAGAGGCCAGGCGGGCCGCTCTCCGCCGCACCCGGCGTTCCCACCTGCGCGCCGCCCTGGGAATCCGACCTGCTGCTCGTTTCGGGCGCCGAGGCGCCTCCGCGGCCGTTGCCGTTCGCGTGGGGAGGCGGTCCGGGCAGAACGCCGTCCGGCGGCCCAGGCAGAACCCCCTCGGGAGGACTGCCCCTCGGAACGTCGGAGGGCGGGCCAGGCGGCTCCGGGGTATCGCCTTCGTCATCGTTGCCGCAGTTCCTCAGCGCCTCGAGGGCGTGGCTGATTCCGGCGTGTCCATCCGCACCGAGCCGGCCAGCTTCGAGGAGCGCCTGGAGCACGGCCTGGGCGTGCGCGTTCGCCTGCACGCACACCGATGCGCCGTGCCCGTTCGAGCCTTGCGCCGGGCCAAGGGGACCGCGCGCGCCGGGCGTCGGCGAAGGGCTCGGGGTTCCGGTGGGCGTCTCCGTCGCTTCCGGAGGTTCGCTGTCCTCTTCTCCCTGCTGGAATACGACTTCGAGAGCGCCCTGCGAGTGGCCGTCCGCAGCGGAGAAGCCGGGGATGCGCGGCACATCGATGGGGCCTACGCCACCGCCGGACATCGCCGCAACCGTCCCCGCCGCGGCGAGCGGTAGCAGGGCAATGCCACCCGCCAGCGCCCGGCGGAGTCCGCCCCAGCCGACGGCCGCCGCCGTTTCGGATTGCGCGCGAAGCCGCTCGGCCAAGATGGCGCGAGCCCGTTCCACGGCGGGCTCGGGAGGCCCTTCGGAGCGGAGGGAAGCGAAGAGCCTGGCGGCGAACGCCTCCAGCTCGGCCTCGTCAAGCTCGCGATCGGGGCGCGCGAAGATGCGGAGCATGGTTGTCTACCTCCGTGAAGGGTTAGCAAGCGCGGCGCGCAGCCGTACGATGGCGCGGTGCTGAAGCGCCTTAACGGCGCCCACGGAACGTCCCATGACTGCCGCAGTCTGCTCCAGGGAGAGGTCTTCGACGAAGCGGAGGTGGAGCACCTGACGCTGCTCGGGCGTCAGGCCGGCGAGGGACTCGAAGAGCGGGTCGAAGCTTTCGCCGTCGTCGGTCGCGGACGACGGGTGAGCTCCGGCCGGGCTCACCCGCACTTCGCGCTGGCGCTTCCGCAACGCGTCCAGCGCCCGCTGACGTGCGATGGCCAAGAGCCAGGCGACGATGGACTTTCCGCGGTCCCGGTACCGGCGGATGCCCGCAAAGGCCTCCAAGTAGACCTGCGCCATGACATCTTCGGCGAGATGCGGGTCACGGACCTGGACGAGCGCCGCCCGATAGACTGCTGCGTGCGTTGCTTCGAAGAGGCGCGACCACGCCTCGGCGTCCCCTGCGCGGAGCCGCTCCAGTTCGGTCGCCCCTCCGCGTATCCGGGCACGAGCCGCCGGTGCGGGGATCGCTCCGAAAGCCACCTCACCACCTCCTCGGGCAGGGAGCGTTCACCTTTATAGCGTCCGAGGAGGGCGAAATGTTACGCCCTCGGGGGCTGTCCGCCGGTGACGGATGCGGAAACGGAGGTAAAGCCGAGGTGATTTCGGCCGCGGACTCAGTCGAGCGAGCCGAGGGAGCGGAACTCCTCGAGAACCAGGTCGATCTCCGTCTCTCCGAGCGCGCGAACGGTGGTGGCGAGCTCTGCCAGCCGAGCCGACTCCACCGGACCTTGGCGGAGGGCCGCATCCACGGACCAAAGCTTCTCGAGAGCGCGCTGGAGCTCGGTTTCGATGGCCTCCGCGCGCGAGCGGAGCCGGGGTTCGATCTGACCCCGGGCGAGCCCACGGGCGAGCGTATCGAGGTGGAACTCGATGGCAAGCGCTGCGTCTCTCACAGCCTCATGCGCCGGCTTCCGGCCGGCCGCCGCGTCGGCGAGCCCGCGCGCTGCGGCGAGGAGCGATTCCCGGACCGGACGCGCGGTTGGCGGCTGGGTCATGACGCACCCCGAGAGGCGGCGGGCGCCACCGACTCGAGCGCGCGCCGCAGCTTCGCCTCGACCTCTTCCGCTAAACCCGCGATCTGCGGGTTCGAAACGAGCTGGAAGATGGCTTTCGGGCTGAGGACGGCGACGAGGCTCCCCCCTTCCTCCTCGGCGACCACCACGTTGCAGGGCAGTAGGAGCCCAATGAGCGGTTCGGCCTCGAGGGCCCGGTGGGCGAGAGGTGGATTGCAAGCACCCAGGATCGCGTAGCTGCGGAAATCGACTCCGAGCTTCTTTTTCAGCGTCTCGGCGACGTCGATTTCGGTGAGGATGCCGAACCCCTCCGCAGCCAGAGCATCGATAGTACGGCGCCGCGCTTCCTCGTAGCTGACGCCAGGGAGGCGAAGCGTGAGTCCATAGGCGGGATCGGTCATCGGGCACCTCGCATCAGGGAATCGCCTACGGCAATCGCCGCACGCTCATGATACGTCCGCGGCGAAGGGGGAAAAGAAATGGTGGGCAGGCAGCTCAACTCAGGGGGGTCGTCTGCGGCCCTGGAGCCTCGGGGCCGGAGCGTCTGCGGGGGCAATCGCGACAGCGCCACCTGCCCACCACCGCGCCCATCATGGTCCGACGCCCGCCCCGAGGGGGACGGCCATTCGGCCCTTCTTTCGCTCGCCGAACGGCCCTCAATCCGCGCCATCGGCGCCCCCGCCACCAGCGTCGATCCGCCGCACGACGAACACGATGAGCCCAACGATCAGCGCGCTGGGCAGGCCCAGGAGTGCGGCGGGCAGGAAAGTCGAAGTGATGGGCGGCCGCCGGTCGAGGAAAACCGGCATCGTTCCCGATGGGGTGATGGTGCAGGCAACCCCTTCGCCCGTCTCGGCAGGCTCGATGACGGCCGACCCGCCGGGTGGGACCGTCCAGGCACCGATGCGGTGCGCGACGACGTCCTGGTTGATGACACGCACGCGTCCGTTCCGGCCGATGGTGAGCGAATTCGGAATGAAGGGCGGCGGCTCGCCCCTGGCCACGGCCTCAGCCGTCCCCGCCGGAATGACGAGGTTCGTCGTGCGAGCCTCGGCGCTGATCGGCTCGAAAATCGCCCACCACGCCACGCTCAGCCCCCAGGAGAGGACGAGCACGAGCGCGACCGAGAGGGTCACGGGGCTGGCTGCCGCGGCAGCCACCCAGCGGTGCGCCGCGCTCGCTTCAGACCCCCTGGACGAGGTAGAGGGCGGGGTAGTAGAAGACCCAGACCACATCGACGAAGTGCCAGTACATCACGACGCCCGATATGGGCCAATGGTCCTTGCTGCTGAAGCGGCCGCGGAGGAGCTGAATGAGGGCAAGCACGAGAAGCACGATGCCGCTCACGACGTGCGAGGCGTGGAGGCCGGTCATCGAGAAGAAGACCGTCCCGAACGCCTCGTGTCGGGAGAAGTGCGCCGTGGACCACTCGACGCCGACTCCGGCAGCGAACACCAACCCGAGGAAGATGGTGCCGATGAGGCCCCAGATGGCGATGCCCCGCCGATCGTGTTCGATGGCCGTCTCTGCCGTGTAGGCAGTCACGCTCGAAAGGAGGAGAACGATGGTGATGCCGAGACCGAGCGCCTGGTCGAGATGCTCCGCCTCGATGCCTTCAAGGAAGAAGCGTGCGGAGAGGAAGAGCCCGAAGAGGACGGACTCGGAGAAGAAGAAGAGCCAGAGCCCCACGCGCTTCAGGTGGATCGGATCGGGGTGCGCGTGGTCGGCGGCCGGGAGCGAAGTTGCCGTCGCGGCCATCAGTGAACCTCCTCCCCCCGCCAGACGCGCGGCAGGTGCATGAAGAACCACATGATGAGTCCCGCCTTTGCGCCGGCCGAAAACGTCAGCCACAGCAAGCGAACGGTAGCATCGGCCACCTCAGCGGCGAAGATGTACTCCACCACGGTGAGAACGGCCAGGCCGACGGCCACAATCCAACCGACTTTGAAGATGCTCATCGCGTCGCGAACCTCCTAGGGGTGTGGGACATGGGGGCGCTCACTTCGCGCCTCCGGCCGGAGCACCGCCGGGAATCGGCGTCGGCACGATGGCATGGACCGCGCCTGGCACGCCGTACTCGTAGGGGTGGCCGCGGACAACGGGAGGCGCGGGGAAGTTCTCGATCGGCGGCGGAGAGGACGTCTGCCATTCGAGCGTCCGCGCCCGCCAGGGGTTCGCTTCGGCCACGGGGCCGCGCACCCACGAGACGACCATGTTGTAGACGAACACGAGGAAGCTCGCGCCGAGGGCGAAGGCAGCGATGCTGATGATCAGGTTGATCCCGTCGAGCGAGGAAGGGTAGTCCGCGATCCGGCGGTTCATGCCCAAGATGCCCGGCCAGTGCATCAGGAAGAAGGTGGCATTGAACCCGAGGAACATCCACCAGAAGTGGAGCTTGCTCAAGGTTTCGTTGTACATTCTGCCCGTCATTTTCGGGAAGTAGTAGTAGATGGCACCGAAGAGGGCGAAGATTTCGCCACCGACGATAGTGTAGTGGAAGTGGGCCACGACGAAGTACGTGTCGTGCAGATGGATGTCGGTCGGCACGTCGGCCAGGAAGATGCCGGTGATTCCGCCCAGGGCGAAGTTGAAGATCACCGCCATGGCAAAGAGCATCGGCGTCTTCAGCCACAGCTTGCCCATGAAGAGCGTCCCGAGGGCCGAAAGGAAGATGAGTCCGGTGGGGATGGAGATGGCTTCGGTCAGGGCAAGGAACGGTCCGTGGAGGTAGTTCGGCATGCCCGAGGTGAACATGTGGTGGGCCCACACGAGGCCGCTCAGCCCGAGGATGCCCAACAGGCCGCCAACGGCGTACTTGTAGGCGAAGAGCGGCTTCCGCGAGAAGTGAGTGATGAGTTCGAGCGCGAGCCCGAAGCCCGGCACGACCATGATGTAGACGGCCGGGTGCGAATAGAACCAGAACACGTGCTGGTAGAGCAGCGGGTCGCCACCTGCCTCGGCGTTGAAGAAGCTCATGCCGAGCGCCCGGTCGAGCAGCACCATGAGCAGCGCAGCGGCGAACCCCTGGGTGAAGAGGAGCGCCAGCCAGGCGGCGACGAACATCGACCACACGAAAATCGGCAGCCGCCCCCAGGTCATGCCCGGCGCCCGGAGGTAGATGATGGTAGCGATGAAGTTGAGGCCGCCGAGGATGGAGGTAAGGCCGAAGGTGATGATGGCGAGGTTGAAGAGCAGCTGCGCGTTCTCCGTCAGGACGGAGAGGGGCGGATAGGCCGTCCAGCCGGTTTCGAGACCGCCGAGCGCGGGAGTCAGCAGCAGGAGGAGAGCGACGGGCGGGTTGAGCCAGTAGGTGAGCGCGTTGAGCCGGGGGAAGGCCATATCCTGCGCGCCGATCATCAGGGGGACGGCGTAGTTGCCGATGCCCCCGATGACCGCCGCCACGGCAACCGCCACCATGAGGATGCCGTGGAGGCCCATGATCGCGTTGTACTGGTCGTTGCTCAGGAACTGGTTGCCCGACTGGGCCAGCTCGGCGCGCATCACCATCGCCAGCAGCCCAGCGAGGAGGAACACGACCACGAAGGTCACCAAGTATTGGATGCCGATGACCTTGTGGTCGGTGTTGAAGACGAAGTACCGCTGCCAGCCGGGCGCCTTTCGAGCGTAGGTGGGCAGGCCGAACCACTCGCGGCCCCATGCGCCCCACATGCCGACGCCCATCAGCCAGCCGACGAGGCCGAAGATGTAGCCGACCGTGATGGAGATCTCGGCGTCCCAGGGGCTATGTCCGAAGGCAACCCGCACGAGAGCGGTGAGGCCTACCCCGAGGTAGAAGCCAATGAGCCCGGAGGCGACCCCGCTGGCGATAGAGATGAGAGCGTACATCTTCGCGTCGTCCCCCTCGCTACTGAGCTTTCATCTGCTGGACCCAGGCCTCGAACTCCTCCTGTTCGACGACCCGGACAGGGAGCACCATCTTCGAGTGGTCGAGCCCGCAGAGCTCGGCGCACTGCGCCCGGAACGCGTCATCCTCCGCGTAGCTCCCGGTGACAACGGGCTTCACCACCATATAGGTGGTTCGGCCGGGGATGGCGTCGATCTTCATCCGGAAGGCGGGAATCCAGAACGAGTGCACGACGTCGGTGGAGTTGACTTCGAAGCGGATGGTCGCATCCACCGGCAGGACGAGTTCGCGCCCCTGAACAGCGTTCACGGTGATGCCCTGCTCCGGATACTCGAACGCCCACGACCAGCGGAACCCGGTGACCTTCACGACCAAGTCGGCGCCGGTCTCACCCCAGCCGTAGCCGCTTGGGTCGGCCTGGAGCTTCGCCAGCCCGGTGAGGCCGGGGTAGATCATGACGGTAACCGCGAGGCTGCCGGTCACGGCCAGCCAAGCGATCGGCACCCAGTTCCGGCCCCACCACGCCGGCCCTTCGCCGTCCCCGTTCCGCTGCCGGAAGGCGAAGAAGGAGTACCCCACCCAAGCGAAGACGAACGTGAGAACCGGCAGCCCCATGAAGGAGAGGAGCCGGAAGATGCCGTCGAATTCTTCGGAGTACTCAGCTCCGAGGATGGGGAAGTAGTCGAGCGTGAGGACGAGTTCCCCGAGAACCGTGAGGACGACCCAGATGACGGCGATGTTGACGATGTGCCGGGCCACAGACCTCCTCCGTCACGATATGGGGGCATGGGAACCCCCGCGCCCCCGCAGCGGGTGCCGCAGCACCGAAGTTGGAACGAGTCTCACCAAGGAGCGTAGGAAGCATCCGGCCTCGAACCTATGGCCATTCGGCCAAAGTTGCCGGGACCGTCGGCCCTTGGCACCGGCGAGACGGCTGCCTACACGTCCTGGCGGCGGAAGACCGCGACTGCGATCGCCAGCGGGCAGGCGATCCAGACGGCGAGAGCAGACGTGAGGAGGCCAGCGGTGACGCCCGTGCCGAGTTCGGTCGCCAGGTAAGCGCCGAGCGGGCCGAGCACTTCGAGGTTCGGCTCGACAGCGAGGATGCCGAGGATCCGGGCCGCTTCGACGGGGTCCAGCAGCGAGGCGAGAAGGAGCGTACGGCCCGAGGCGGAAATGGTGAGGGCGACTGCGATAGCCGCCAGCTCGTAGAACAGGGTGAGCACGAGCCACGCCAGCGCCGCCGAGGCCATCGCCCGCAGCCGCGTGCGCAGCGCAACGGAAAGGAGCATCCCGATGCTGGCAGAAGCGCTGGCCAACCCGGCGGAGAGCCCAACGAAGATGATGAAGCGGTCGAGGGCGCCGAGCGGGGCGACGAGGGCGAGGAGCAGACCGCCGAGCCCGAATCCGAGCGCGACCGCCGCCCAGAGCGCAATCGTGAGCCCTGCATATTTGGCCAGAAGGAGCTCTCCAGGGCCGATCGGCTGCGAAAGGAGGGTGCCCAGCGTTCCCTGCTCCCGTTCGCTGGCCACGGCCGACGCACCCAACAGCAGCGCGAGAAGCGGCACAGCGAGCAGGGCTAGGTTTAGCAAGCCGGCAGTGGTGCGGTTGAAGCCTTCGGCGAAGACATCGCCGCCGGACTGGACGCGGGCGAAGAGCAACACAAGGAGCCCGAACGAGAGAGCAAACCCGATGAGCCAGCGGCTTTGGGCCGCGTCGCGGATTTCCTTTCGTACGAGCGTGAGGAAGGCGTTCACGGGTCAACCTCCGTGAGACGGCGGAGCGCGTCGTCGGCTGGGGCCTCCTCGACGCGCACGTCGGAGACGGGGATTCCCGCCTCGACGAGCGAATGGAGGATGGCCGCCTTTTCAGGCGCCCGGACGGGCACGACCACCCAGTCGCCCAGCCGCTCGACGGCGCGCTCAGGCACAGTGCGACTGAGGAGTTCGAGCGCATCCTGAAAGCGGCCGTTGATGCGCAGGTAGAGCCGGCTTTCGACCGCCGGAGCCTCCAGGAACTCGCGCGCCGGGCCGAAGAACACGGCACGGCCCCGGTCGAGCACTAAGACGTCGTCTGCGATGTGGGGGACGTCTTCGAGCCAGTGCGTAGAAAGGAGAACGGATTTCCCCGCCGCGCGCTGGTCGGCGATGAGGCGGCGCAGCTCGACCCGCGCTGCCACGTCGAGTCCGGAGGCAGGCTCGTCGAGGACGAGGAGCGGCGGGTCAGCGAGCAGGGCCACGGCGAGCGCGAGCCTGCGCCGCATCCCGCCGGAAAGGGCCGCGACGCGCCTCTCGGGCACGGTGCCCAGACCCACCAGCTCGACGCATTCGCGCGCCCGCTCAGGCGAAAGGCCGCGAAGCGCTGCGTAGAACGCCGCCGTTTCGGCGACGGTGAGGTCGGGGTGGAGAGCAGCCTCCTGGGAGAGGTAGCCAATGCGGCGCCGAGCCTCCTTCGGGCTCCGCGCTACGTCGATGCCGTCGACCAGGATCTGCCCTTCGAAGCGGATGAGCCCGACGACCGACTTGATGAGCGTCGATTTCCCGGCACCGTTCGCGCCGACGACGGCGAGCACCTTCCCAGGAGCGAGCTCGAACGTGACGCCGTCGAGTGCCCTGACTTTCCCGTACGACTTGGCCACACCGATTGCCCGCAGCACGGTCACCACCTCCTCGCCACGGGGATGCGGCGGGCGAAGGCGACCGGCAGCGCGCCCGCCGCCGCCAGGCCGATGGCAGCCCCCAGCGCTGGCAGATCGCGGCGCGAGCCGGTGTTCAGGGTGACAGGGGGTTCCATCAGGGGGGCCGGGTCGACGAGGCGCACTTCGGGTTCGAGCGCCGGGAACCAGCGCGCGGCGAGCTGGATGGCGGCGTGCGCCGGTGTGAAGGCGTACGCCTGGACCGCTCCCTTGTCGCCGCGAAGGTCGGCAAAGGCGTCCTTGTACTGGAAGGGCAGGTCGCCGATGCCGTCACCGTCGGCGTCGAAACCTCGGTAGCCATCCCAGTAGTTGCCGCGGCCGTCGAGGGCCCAGCGGTTGCGCTTGGCAATGTCGCCGCCGAGGCTGCGGACTTCTTCCAGGTTCCCGAGGAAGGTGTTGCCCGTGAAGGTGATGTTCGCGGTGGTGAATAGCTCGAGCGCGACCTGGTTGTAGCCGATGAAGTTGCCGCGGACGGTGACGAACCCCTGGGGGCTTCGGGGCGCTCCGTCGGCCGTGATAGCGAGCCGGTTGTGGTGGATGAAGTTGCCCTCGATGGCAACGTCGTCGACGTCCTTGAGGAGGATGCCGTAGCCAGACGCTCCCGAGCGATTGTCGGCGAGGACGTTCTCACGAAGCACGATGCCGCGGGAGAACATGATCGCCGCCCCGGCGATGTTCCTCGTGAAGCGGTTCCGGTGGAACTCGTTGTTGTCTGCATACATGTAGTGGATGCCGTAGCGGACGTCCGAGACCTCGTTGCCACGGAGGAGGTTGCGGTGGGAGAAGCCGAGGAAAAGGCCGTCCTTTCCGTAGCGGATGACGTTGTTTTCGACCAGGCAATCGCTGGCGTTGAAGAGGTAGATAGCGTGGCCGCGCCGCTCCGGCGGGAGTCCCGGGATCGAGGTGATGCGGTTGTTCCGCACCACGTGGCCGCCGCTGTTGAGGAGCGAAATTCCGTACAGCACGTCTCGGAGCTCGTTCCCCTCGATCGTTGCGCGGGGCGCGGTGACCCGAATCCCCGCAGGCTCGCGCGCGACGTCCCGCGCGCTCCCGCGGAGAACGAAACCGCGGAGGGTCACGCCCTCCGCGGCGATGACGACGACGTCGCCGCGTCCCCCGCCGTCGATGACCGGTCTCCCTTCCCCGACCAGCGTGAGCGGCTTGTCGACGGTGACCTGCTCGCGGTAGGTGCCCGGAGGAACAATGATGGTGTCGCCGGGGGCAGCGCGGGCGATCGCCTCGGCGATGCTTCCCGGGAAGTCGGAGGCAGCCTCCCCGCGGGAGGGAACGATCGCCCATGCGCCTGCGAGGAGGAGCAACGCCGCCGCGGCAGGAGCGCCCGTGTTCTTCCAGCTCGCCACAAGCCAGCGCGCGACCGCGGGGCCGAAGGTGATGACGACCGCCGCACTGACCATCGCCCAGAAACCCCAGTCGACCATCGTGTCGGCGCCGAAGTTCATGACCCGGGTGGGACCGACGACCTTCGGGGTGAAGGGCTCCATGCGAAGGGCGGCTCTCGGGTCGAGGTCGTGGCCGAAGTTGTACAGCCAGTACTGCAGATCGGCGAGGAAGAAGAGCGGCGGGGTCCACAGGATCGCCCGCACTAGATTGCGATGGAGGCGGCGCCGCGCGAGAACGGCGGCAGCGGCGGTGAGCGCGATGAGCACCGGCATCGCCACGAGGAACAGTTTCAGCTCCCACACGGAGTCGGGTTCGATGGGCTTCATGCCGATGTAGTGGTTGAGCCGGTTAATCTCCTCGATGTCCCCTTCCATGCGGTAGCCGTAGGCAGTGAGGTAGAGGCCGTTGGGGTACTGGGGGGCCACCAGCTTGAGCTGCCAGAGCGGAAGGAAGATCGAGAGTCCGAGCAACACGGCCGCCGCCAGAGCCGAGACAGTCCAATAGCGGTCGGGGACGGAGAAGCGGGCGAGGAGCCCGGTGCTTTTGGCCCCGGCCGGCCGGGCAGCAACCGCAGTGTCGCGCGTCGTGGTCATGCCATGTCCTCCGGAGTCCAGCGTTCCACGAGTGCGGGCCAATCGAGCACCTCGCCGCCGACATCGCGGGCGATGGCCCTTGCCTCGTCGATTGAGGCTGCCGCGACGAGCCGATAGGCCATCGGTGTATTCACATTGGCGTTGGCGACGTAGCCCGCGGATTCGGCCGGCACGAGCGTCTCCGTGCGGTAATCGGAGACCCAGGCGCGGATCGCCGCAGGGTCGGGCTGTCGCCGAAGGAGCAGCACCAGGCATCCGGTGTCATCGAACCGCTGCCGGCCGCCAGGACCGCGCCAGGCGGCGGCGAAGCGGCGGTCAGCGATGACCATCCCGCAGTAGGCGCAGGTATCGGCGCCGAAGCGGATGTTCGGCGGGCCGGAGCCGTCGTCGCCGCCGCCGGGGAGTGCGAGGTAGCCGGCCGTTCCGGCAGCAGCGGCGGCGCCGACTGCCGCGAGACCAATGAGAAACCTGCGGCGGGAGAACATGGTGTGGCTCCTTCGCGCCGGGGGGAGCTGCCGGCGG
>DAOUCS010000128.1:0-6292 GCA_034431815.1 Dehalococcoidia bacterium | reverse complement strand
CTCTACATCAACTTCCGCTAGCCCACGAAGAAATCCACCGCTGTGAGCGGAGAGGGCCACGGGAGCGCCCGAGGGCCGCTCCTTCAGGCCGCGCAGCAGGCAGGCACGCTCCGTGTGGTGACAGCGAACGGATACGGAGCCCGGAATGGCTCGCTTTCATCCTGTTAGCCTATTGCTCATCAATTTCTCATACGCGATTCCTATTGACGATCGGGGAAAAGCCTGATAGAAGATACCGCGAGCGCGGCCGATCCCGGTTCGCGGCCGAGCAATACCTGGAACGCGAGGAGGAGTTCCCCATGGACCTCGTTCTTTCGCGAGTGCGGTCCGCAGCGCTGCTCGCAGCGCTGCTGGCACTCGCGGCCTGGGCGCTGGTGTGGGCTTCGCCCAGCGCCGAAGCGCAGTCGAACCCGTACCAGCGCGGGCCGAACCCGACGCGGAGCGCGCTCACGATTGACGGTCCGTTTTCGGTCAGCACGTACAGCGTGTCGCGGTTCTCGGTCAGCGGCTTCGGCGGAGGGGTCATTTACTACCCCACCGGAACGACGCTGACCTTCGGCGGCATCGCCATGTCGCCCGGCTACACCGCAGACGCCAGCTCCCTCGCCTGGCTGGGCCGCCGCCTCGCGTCGCACGGCTTCGTCGTCATCGTCATCAACACGAACAGCCGGTACAACTTCCCCGATTCGCGCGCCAGCCAGCTCGCGGCAGCGCTGAACTACTTGCGCACGAGCAGCCCTTCGGCCGTGCGCGCCCGGCTCGATGCGAACCGTCTGGCCGTGGCCGGTCATTCGATGGGCGGCGGCGCGACGCTGCGGGTTTCGGAACAGATTCCCAGCCTGAAGGCGGGAGTACCGCTAACGCCCTGGCACACGGACAAGACCTTCAACACGTCCGTGCCACAGCTCATCGTGGGCGCCGAGGCGGATACCATCGCGCCGGTCAGCCAGCACGCAATCCCCTTCTACCAGAACCTGCCGTCGACCACGCCGAAGGTGTACGTGGAGCTCGACAACGCGACGCACTTCGCGCCCAACAGCCCGAACGCGGCGATCTCTGTGTACACCATCTCCTGGATGAAGCTCTGGGTGGATAACGACACCCGGTACCGGCAATTCCTCTGCAACGTGAACGATCCGGCGCTTAGCGACTTCCGCACGAACAATCGCCACTGCCAGTAGCCGAAAAGCTGTCGAACCGAGCCGCCGGGGCGTGCCGGGGCGCCCCGGCGGTTCTTCTGCGATCTAGACTCGTGCCGCAAACCGCCGCACGCACGGAGGGCACGATGGGGCACCTCGATGGGAAGACCGCCGTCATCACCGGGGCCGGACGAGGCATCGGCCGGGAGATCGCGCTGCTGTTCGCGAAGGAGGGTGCGCGGGTCGTCGTCAATGACTTAGGAACGTCAGTCGCGGGGGAGGGCGCGGATACTCGCCCCGCCGAGGAAGTAGTGGAGGAGATCCGGGCCTTCGGAGGAGAGGCCATTCCCGATTTCGGGGACGTCTCGGATGTCGATCAGGCAGAGGCCCTCATCCGCAAGGTGCTCGACGCCTGGGGGAAGCTGGACATTCTCGTTAACTGCGCCGGCATCCTGCGCGACCGCATGATCTTCAACATGACCCCGGAGGAGTGGGACGCGGTGATTCGCGTCCACCTGCGGGGCACTTATGCCACCACCCGGTTCGCATCGATCCATTGGCGCCAGGCCCGCCAGGGCGGCCGGCTCATCAACTTCACGTCGGGTTCAGGACTTTTCGGAGCACCCGGGCAGCCGAACTACGCCGCGGCGAAGATGGGCATTTGGGGCTTCACCCTGAGCTGCGCCCGCGCACTGGGCCGATACGGAGTGACGGCGAACTCCATCGCGCCGGGCGCTTCCACGCGGATGACCGACACGGTCCCGCCGGAGCGCCGCACGAACCCGGGCCAGGCGATCGGGTCGGAGTCGGCGGCGGGAACGGAACGGGACCCGGCGAACGTCGCGGTCCCCCTGGTCTACCTCGCGAGCGACGCGGCCTGGTGGGTAACCGGGCGCTGCTGGGGCATTTCGGGGTACCGCATCACCCTGTACTCCCAGGTCCAGCCGCAGATTGTCCTCCAGGGCGTCCGGAAATGGGAAGTCGACGAGCTGTTCGAACGGTTCCCGCAGGTGTTCGGGCCGGCGTTCCCGGAGTTTCAGCAGCGGGCGATGCCGGGGAGTGAGACGGCCCGCCCCGCTGGCTGAGGGCGGGCGCTAGCAGGACCGGGAGTCATTCCTCAGCGCCCGAACGCTGGAAGGTTTCGGGAAGCGCTAGCCCCGCTTGGGCGAGGAGGCGGCGGAGGTCTTCCTCCCGCAACTCGCCGGCGCGGACCCCGAGAATACGGCCATCGCGGTCGATGACGAAGGTGGTGGGGAGGCCCCGCACCCCGTAGCGGACGGAGACCTCGCCGTTCGAGTCGAGGACAGCCGGGTAGCGGCCACCGAACATCTCGAGGATCGCTCGTGCCCGCTCGAAGGGCTCTTGCAGGTCGACGCCCAGGACGACAAGGTCATCAGGGATGGCCTCGGCCGCCCTCTGGAGGAGCGGAATCTCGCGCCGGCAGGGAGAGCACCAGCTTGCGTACCAGTTGAGAAGGACCACCTTCCCGCGGTAATCGGAAAGACGGCGGATGGTCGTTTCGTCGCGGACGTCGAGGAGGGCGAAGTCGGGGGCCGGTTCGCCGACCCGGGCCTGGCGGCTGTCGAGGGGACCGGTGCCAGGGAACGCGGTGGGCGTGGGTGCAGGGGTGCCGGCCCACGAGGGCGATGCGGGCGGTTCGGGGCGGGTGAGCGCCCAAGCCCCGGCCGAGGCGAGGCCGGCGGCGGCCCCTGCCAACGCGGCGAACCCCAAAACGTCTCGGCGGGAAAGGCGGCGGAACATCGGGCGGCTCGCGCTTTGCGATGATGGTAGCGCGGTGCGAAGTTCATTGCCCGTTAACGCCCGCAAGAGAGAGTGACGCTGGACATGAGCGAGCAGCGCAGCCAGGGCGCGACGATCCTGGTCGTTGAGGACGACGAATCGCTCCGCTTCGCTGTCCGCCGGCAGCTGGAGCGAGAAGGGTACGCCGTGCTCACTGCGGCACGCGGCGACGACGGCCTGAAGCTCGCTCGGGAGCGGAGACCGGACCTCATCGTGCTGGACGTGATGCTGCCAGGCCTCGACGGCATGCAATTCTGCCGTCTCCTGCGCCGGGACCAGCAAACCCCGATCATCATGCTCACGGCGTTGGGTGGTGAGTCGGACCGCGTCGCAGGACTCGACATGGGCGCGGACGACTATCTGGCCAAGCCGTTCAGCATGCGCGAGCTTCTGGCCCGAATCCGCGCGCTCCTGCGGCGGACGCAGAGCGCGGCGCGGCCGGCGGCCCCCGAGGAGGCGTCGGAGCGCATCGTGTCGGGCGACTTGGAGGCGCTTCCGCTGCGGCGGGAGGTGCGGCGGAACGGCGAGCCCCTCCGGTTGAAGCCGAAGGAGTACGACCTTCTGGTATTCTTCATGCGACACCCGGGGCGGGTATTCACCCGTGAGCAGCTGCTGCAAGACGTGTGGGGGTACGACTACGAGGGCGGCGAGCGCACCGTCGACGTCCACGTGCGGTGGCTGCGTCAGAAGATCGAACCCGAGCCATCGGCGCCGCGGCGTATCAAGACCGTGCGGGGGAGCGGGTACCTTTTCGACGGGTAGCGGCCGGTGAGCGGCCGCATTGCTTGGCATGCGGCGGGACTCGCGGCTGCGACCGCTGCCGCTGCCTATGCCGCGGGCGCGCTCGTCGGACACACCGAAGCGAGCGGCTGGACGCAGGCGATCGTTGGGGGCGCACTGGCCCTGGCCAGCGCGGTCGCGGCCTTCGTCGCCTCCTGGGGATTCGCTCGCGCCGCGGGAGCCATCGTGCGGACGGTCAGCGCGATCGAAGCTGGAGACGCGGGAGCCCGCGTTCACGACGCGTCGCGGCTGGCGAGCCCGCTCGTGCTGCACGTGAATCGGCTGGCCGACCGCGTGGAGGAAGTGATGGCCGCCGCCGAGGCGGAAGCTGCGCGGCTGCGGGCAACCTTCGACGCTGCAGGGGCAGGCATCGTTGCTGTCGGAAGGGAGGGGACCATCGAGCTCGCGAATGCCGCCGCCCTGGCAATGCTGGGGCTCACGCCTGGCGCCTTCGAGGGGCGACGGTTCATCGAGGCAGTGCGGGACTACGAGCTCGCTGCCCTCGCCGAGGCCGCGCTGCGAGGAGAGGAGGCGGCGAAGGTGGTGGCCTTCGGGCCGCATCGCCTGCCGCTGAGGGCGGAGGCGCGACCCATCCCCGGCGGAGGACGGTGGGCAGCCCTGCTCGTTCTCACGGACCTGACGGAGGTGCAGCGCACCGAGCAGATGCGGCGGGATTTCATCTCGAACGTCTCGCACGAGCTGCGTACGCCGCTGGCGGCGGTGCGCGCCCTGGCAGAGATGCTCGAGCACGAGACAGAAGACCCCGGGGAGAAAGAGGTCATCGCACGGATCCTCGCGCAGGTCGACCGCATGACGGCACTGGTGAACGAGCTGCTCGACCTGTCGCGCATCGAGGCGGGTGCCATCCAGCTGACGCTCGCCCCGGTCCCCGTGCGCGAGGCCGCGGCCGAGGCGGCGGCAATGCTGGAGCCGCGCGCAGGAGCCGAGGGAAAGGCGCTCACCATCGACGTCGCGGATGATGCCCTGGCCGCTGCCGACCGCCAGGCGCTCGTTCGCATGCTGGCGAACCTCCTGGACAATGCTGTGAAGTACAGTCCTCCAGGCGGAACCGTTCGGCTTTCTGCGCGACGGGAAGGCGACACGGTGGAGATCGCTGTGGAGGACGAAGGGCCGGGGATTGCGCCCGAGCACCTGCCGCGGGTCTTCGAGCGGTTCTACAAGGGCGACCCTGCGCGCGCCAGCGAGGGCGTGGGCCTTGGTCTCGCCATTGTGAAGCACTTGGCACGCGCGCACGGAGGCTCGGTGCATGCCGAGAACCGAGCCGAGGGCGGGGCGCGCTTCGTGGTGAGGCTGCCGGCCGCCGGCTAGCCGCGGCCCCGGAGCCGCGGGTCCTCCGACTCGTCGGCGATGGAGAGGGCGATCTCCGCCAAGATCTCGGATTGCCGCTCGTACCCCTCGAAGCCTTCGCCGACGGTTTTCCCCTGCAGGTAGCGGTTGTAGATGCCTTCGACGATGACGGCGAGCTTGTAGTAGGCGAGCACTTGGTAGAAGTCGATGTGGTCGACTGTGCGGCCGGTGCGGCGTGCGTACTCCGCCGCAAGTTCGGCGCGGGAGAGAAAGCCCGGCTGGGCGGTGACGGAAGCGGCGGGCCGCACCGCAAGACGCTCGGGGGCATCGGAGGAGTCGCCCCAGTAGACGAACGTGTAGCCGAGGTCGGCCAGAGGGTCACCGAGGGTGGCCATCTCCCAATCGAGGATGGCGAGAACGCGACCGGGGTCGGCAGAGTCGAAGATCATGTTGCCGAGGCGGTAGTCGCCGTGGACGATGGCGGGCGGCTGCGGCGGCGGAATTGCGGCCCGCAGCCGCCGCTGGAGCTCGTAGATGGCGGGCAGGTCACGGGTCTTGGAGCGCTCCCACTGTTCGGCCCAGCGGCGTATCTGGCGCTCCAGGTAGCCTTCGGGACGTCCGAAATCACCGAGGCCCACGGCCTCGTAATCGACCGAGTGCAGCTTAGCGAGCGCATTGACGAGGGCGAGGCTGAGCGCGCGCCGCAGCTCCAGGCTATCGGCGAAGCCATCCGGCAGTCGGTCACCGATGATGACTCCCTCGACGTAGGTCATGACGTAGAAGGGGTAGTCGTTGACGGAAGGGTCATCGCAGAGGGCGATCGTCCGTGGAGCTGGGACATCGGTGGCGTTAAGGGCCGTGAGGACGCGGTATTCGCGCACCATGTCGTGGGCCGTGGGGAGCACGTGGCCCAGCGGCGGGCGGCGGAGCACCCAGACACGGTCGCCGCACGTGACCTTGTAGGTGAGGTTCGACCGCCCGCCGGAAAGCAGCTCGAAGCGGAGCGGGCCCTCGTCGGCGCCTTCGACGTGCTCGCGGAAGAAGCGGCTGACGCTTTCGTACCGGATTCCGGGAACTGCTTCGGTCTGCACGAACGGTCAGTATACCGGGCCGACAGCCCCGCAGGCGTGCCGTAAGCTAGCGATCGATGCGCGAGGCGCGCGGGGGCACGCTGGGACGTGTGTGGCTGGTGGGCGCCGGACCGGGCGACCCAGGGCTGCTTACGCTCGCCGGCAGGGAAGCGCTGGAACAGGCCGACGCAGTTC
>DAOUCS010000127.1:0-8724 GCA_034431815.1 Dehalococcoidia bacterium | reverse complement strand
CCGGCTTCCCCTCTTCGATGGCGCGGTAGCGGGCGATCTGCGCTTGCAGCTCGGCAGGGACTGGCTCGCCGCGGGCCTCGTACTCCTTCGCTTCGCGTTCGAGCTTCATGCGCTTGGCGCGCGCCTTCTTCGGGGAGAGCGCTTCTTCCTCGGCCTCGGCCGTGGCGGCGCCGGCCCGCGCGGCGGCGGCAACCTTCGGCTTTTCGGGCGGCCGCAGGCGGATGGCCGGGCCTTCTCCCCTGGCGATGCGCTCGAGCTGTGCCTGTCGCGCCTCCGGCCGGGCGAACTTGAAGGAGATGGGGGGAGGCTCCTCGCCCTTCTCGATGGCCTCCAGGTACTCGATGCTATCCTGCGGCCGGAAGGGCGCGGTGAGCAGGCCGTTCCGGCTCGCCCAGGTCAGGTCGTCCAGGTCCATGTGGAGGTCGCGCCGGTCGAAGACGGCCCGTTCGTGGCCCGTCCAGTTGTTATCCATCACGATGGCTTCGAAGGGGCAGACTTCCACGCAGATGTTGCAGCGCATGCAGCGCGCGTAATCGATCCAGAACTTCTCGACGATCTTCCGCCGGTCGCTCAGCCCCTCGGCGTATTTGGGGTTGTCCATCATGGTGGCGGTCATGCAGTCGACCGGGCAGTTGCGCACACACACGTTGCAGCCGGTGCAGGCGGGCTCGTCGTGGTGGAAGTCCCAGACGAGGACGGGGAAGCTGCGCTGGCGGACGGGCAGGGGATGCTTCTCGTCCGGGTACTGAATGGTGACCGGCTTCCGCGTGAACGTGGAGAGCGTCGTGGCCAAGCCTTTCAGCATGCCGATCACGGCGCTGTCACTCCTTCCCGGCGGTAGAGGCCGACGTACTGCGAGACGCGCGCCTTGCGGGCACCGCGCGCTCCGATGAACCCGAGGAGGGCGATGGCACCTGCCCAGTTGACGAGGGCGAGGAGCTCGTGGGGCCAGTCGTAGTAGAGGAAGATGCCGTTCACGATGAGGAGGGCGAAGCTCACCTCGATGAGCACTTTCCAGCAGAAGTCCATGAGCTGGTCGATGCGGAGGCGAGGCATCGTCGCCCGCACCCACATGACGACAAGGATGAAGCCGAGGCTTTTCACGAAGGTAAGGAAGAGCTGCCACGGCCAGGGCCATTCATCGCCCATGGGGAACGCCCAGCCGCCGAGGAACACCACCGAGCCGAAGATGCTGAAGGCCCAGAGCGAGGCGTACTCCGCCAGCTGGAACATGCTCCAGCGGATGCCGGAGTACTCGACGAAGTAGCCGCCCACGATTTCCGATTCGGCCACAGGGATGTCGAAGGGTGCTCGGTGCAGCTCGGAGAGCATCGCCGTGAAGAAGATGACGAAGGCGAGCGGCTGGAGGAGGACGTACGGCCGGTCGGCCTGATTGAGGGCGATCTGGTTCAGGTCGAGGGTGCCGGCCACCATCGCCACGGCGAGCAGGCTCACCACGAGGGGGATTTCGTAGCTGATCATCTGTGCGGCGGCGCGCACCCCGCCCAGGAGGGCGTACTTGTTGCCGGAGCCGAGGCCGGCCATGAGGATGCCCACGATGTTGAGTCCGAGGATGGCGAACACGTAGAAGAGGCCGAGCGTGAGGTTCCGCACGCCCCAGTCGCGGGCGAAGGGCAGCACGATGAGCACGAGGAAGACGGGGATGAAGGTGGCGTAGGGTGCGAATTCGAACACCCAGCGGTCGGCCGCCCGGGGGCGGATGTCCTCCTTCACGAGGAGCTTCACGGCGTCGGCGATGCCCTGGAAGATGCCGTAGGGACCCGTGCGCATGGGGCCGAGGCGCATCTGGAAGCGGGCCACCACCTTCCGCTCGCCGTAGGTGAGGTAGATGACGGTGAACGTCATCACGCCGACGACGATGAGGATGCGGAGAGCGGCATCGAGCCAGGGGATGCCGAACCAGGGTTCGCCGAACTGGAGCTCCGTCACTTATCGACCTCGCCGAGCACGATGTCCAGAGAGCCGAGGATGATGATGGCGTCGGCGACGTAGTTGCCGATGACCATTTCGCGCAGGGCGCTCAGGTTGCAGAAGGACGGCGAGCGGAGCTTGGCCCGGTACGGCTTGTTGCCGCCGCGGGCCATGAGGTAGACGCTGTACTCGCCCTTCGTCCCTTCGGTGCGGAAGTACACCTCCCCGCTGTCGATGCGGAGCGTCTTCGGCAGGTTCGGGTTGAGGACGAGGCCCTTTTTCGGCATTTCGTCGAGGCACTGCTCGATTATCTTGGTGCTCTGGTACGCCTCGGCCAGGCGCACCATCCAGCGGTCGAAGACGTCGCCCTGGGTGCCGACGGGGATCTCGAACTTCAGCCGGTCGTAGATGCTGTAGGGCTCTACCTTGCGGATATCCCAGGGGATGCCGGTGGCGCGGAGGAGCGGACCGGTGAGGCCCCAGTTGATCGCCTGCTCGGGCGTCACCGGGCTCAGGCCGCGGCAGCGCTCGACGAACACTTCGTTGCCGGTGAGGAGGCCGTCGAGGTCTTCGAGCCCCTGGCGGATGGAGCCCAGAAGCCAGCGGCAGCGCGCTTCGAAGTTCTCGGGGAGGTCCATCGTGACGCCGCCGATGCGGAAGTACGTGGGGAACATCCGATCGCCGGCGACCTCTTCGAAAAGGTCGTAGATGCGCTCCCGCTCCCGCCAGGCGTAGGTGAAGCTCGTACCGAAGGAGCCGACGTCGGCACCGAAGGCGCCAAAGAACATGAAATGGGAGTTGATGCGGGAGAGCTCCATCATGATGACGCGGATGTACTCCGCACGTTCCGGCACCTCGATGCCCGCGAGCTTCTCCACCGCCATGCACCAGGCGCCCTCGCAGTTGAGGCCGGCGAGGTAATCGGTGCGGTCCCACCAGCCCATCGCCTGGCGGTAGTCCGCGTTCTCGGTCAGCTTCTCCAGTCCCCGGTGGAGGTAGCCGATGTACGGCTCGCAGTCGACGACGACCTCGCCGTCAACGGTGAGGAGCATGCGGAAGACGCCGTGCGTGGCCGGGTGCTGGGGCCCGACGTTCACCGTCATGTCGACGGTGTCGAACTCGAACTCCGTTTCCCCGCGGCGGCGGACGATAGCTTCTTCGGGCCAGATCGTCATCAGAACGGAAACCCCGGCGGACCTTCTTCGATGCCCTGGAGGATCTCCGGCTCCTGCAGGGGATGGGCCTTCAGGAGCGGGTGGATGTGGAGGTCCTCCTCAAGGAGCAGGTTCTTCAGGTTCGGGTGGCCGTCGAAGATGAAGCCGAACATCTCCGCGGCCTCGCGCTCGTGCCAATCGGCAGCGCGGTAGAGGCTCGTGAGGGAGGGCACGTGCGGGTGATCCTCCTCGGGCGGGCACTCCACCGTGAGCTGCACCGTGTGGTTGTGCTTGAAGGAGTAGAGGTGAATCTTCAGGTGGAGGCCCTGCTCCTGCATGTCGACGCCCGCCATGTTGCGGAGGAAGTCGAAGGCGAGGTCGCGGTGTTCCTTGAGGACGCGGACGACTTCGAGCAGGTGCTCCGGCTTCACGCGCACATCGACGTCGGTCTTCGTTTCGCCGAATTCGAGGGGGATGTGGTTGGGGACCGCCCGCCGAATCTTCTCAGCCAGGCCCTGGCGGGGCACCTGCCGCGTGGGCGTGAACTGCTTCGGGACGGAGGTCATCCGACCGCCCTCCGGTCCTCCATGATCTTCTCCTGCAGCTTCAGGAAGCCGTCGAGGAGTGCCTCCGGCCGCGGCGGGCAGCCCGGGATGTACACATCGACAGGGATGATCTTGTCGACCCCCTGGAGGACGCGGTCGTACTGGGTGTACGGGCCGCCGTTCGTCGCGCAGGCGCCCATGGAGATGACGTACTTCGGGTTAGGCATCTGTTCGTAGAGCAGCTTGATGGCCGGCGCCATCTTCTTCGTCACGGTGCCCGAGACGATCATCACGTCCGACTGCCGGGGGCTCGGCCAGGGCACGATGCCGAACCGGTCGAGGTCGTGGTTGGACATGAAGGCCCCGATCATCTCGATCGCGCAGCACGCCAGGCCGAAGGTGAGCGGCCAGAGGGAGCTCTTCCGGCAGATGGCGAGCACGGTGTCGACGGGCATCTGGACCACGCCGGGGAGCACGACGCGGTAAGCGGCCCGCGTTTGAGGGAGTTCGACCGGCCGCAGGCGCTCGGCTTCGGCGCCGTAATCGGGCACGTATGGCGGGCGGGTCTTGCGCGGAGCCTGTGCTTCGCTCATCGCCACTCCAGCACGCCCCGGCGCCAGGCGTATACGAGGCCCAGGCCGAGGACGACGATGAAGATGATCATCTGGTAGAGCACGAATTCGGGCAGCCCGAGGAAGGTGACTGCCCAGGGGAAGATGAACACCGTCTCCACGTCGAAGAGGAGGAAGAGGATCGCGATGAGGTAGTAGCGGACGTGGACCTGCGTCCAGTTGCGGCCCAAGGGAAGCATGCCGCATTCGTAGGAAACGCCCTTCGCTCGCTCGCGCGCGTACGGAGCGAGCAGTTTCGCGCCGACCAGGGCGGTGAACACAAGCAGGAAACCCACGACCGTACCGATGAGGATGGCGGACCACTGGTCGTAGAAGCTCATGCTCGGTCCCCGTCGGCTAGGGCCGCACAAGGAAACGGGGCCAAGGGGCGTGAGGCTTGGGGCCCCGCAGCATGAGCGGCCCGGTCTTCCCCGGGCAGGTGCCGGGGTTGTGATTCACGCCACAAACTACCACTGGCGGCTGGGCTCGGCAAGGAGTCCGACCGACCGTCCGGTCAGCCGCCGTAGGTCACGCCGCACTCCTCCATGGTGAGCGCCTGCGTCTGCTGCCGGACACCCGCTTCGACGACCTCGCCGACGACGATGGCATGGTCGCCCCGCTCGATGGCATCGGTGAGGCGGCATTCGAACCACGCAGGCGCAACCTTCAGGATGGGCGCTCCGGTGACGGCGGTCTCGTATTCGTACTCGCCGAACTTCCCGTCCTTCGGCTCGACATGGCGGAAGAAGGCGAAGGCGACGTCCTTCTGGCCCGTGCCGAGGACGGAAACGGCGAAGGCCCCATGCTCCTTCAGCAGGTCGTAGGTCTGGGTGCCCTGCTTCACGCCGACGACGACGAGTGGGGGCTGGAACGAAGCCTGCGTGAGCCAGTTGACCGTCGAAAGCGTGCTCCGTTCGCCGCTGCCTACGCCGAGGACGTAGAGACCGTATGGGATCATGCGCAGGGCCGTCTTCTTTGCCTGTTCGTCCATCTTGTCTTTACCCCCGGTCGCGATTGCGTGCCGCTCCGGCATCTGGTTCGTATCCTAGCCGCGGAGCCCCGGGCGCGGCCATGGGGCCAGGAGGAGGAATGGGCGAGCCCTCCCTGGAGCTGACGGAGCGGGCACGGATCGCGCGCGGAAAGGGGGCGAGGCGGCGCGCCCTTCCTCGGCTCATGTTCGCGCGGCCGGCGTGGCTCGGAGAATTCGCGCGGGATTTCGGGTTCACCACGGCGGTGGTCGTCGTCTATTTCGTGCTGCGGGGCATCGCCCCCGAGCGGGTGGATTTCGCCGTGCGGTTCGGCGCGGGGCTGATGGAGGCCCAGAAGGCGCTGGGGCTCTGGTGGGAGCCGGCAATCCAAGAGTGGACGATCCGCGGCCGGCTCGTGATGGAGTTCGCGAACTTCCTCTACGCCTACCTGCACTTCCCTGCCCTCATCGGCGTGGGCGTGTGGCTCTGGTTCGCGAACCGCCCGGCGTTCTTCCGGGTGCGCAACGCCCTCTTCATCTCCATGCCGATCGGGCTCATCTGCTATTACGCGTTTCCGGCGGCGCCACCCCGGCTGCTGCCCCTGTTCGGCTACGATGTGGCGATCCGTGACACCGTGTTCGGGCCGGGAACGGTGGTGTCGTATGACCAGCCATGGTTCTTCAAGAACGACTGGGCCGCCATCCCCAGCTTCCACTACGGCTGGATGCAGCTCGTGACCATGGCCATGTGGGCCTACAGCCGCAACGCCTGGGTGCGTGCGGGGGGCGTGGTACTGCTCGTCGCGATGACCTGGGCGATCCTCGCCACCGGCAACCACTTCATCTTCGATGCGGTGGCGGGAGGGCTGGTCATCTGGGCGGCGTGGGCGGCCGCGGGGCGCTGGGAGCGGCGCCGGTCGTCTCCGGGAGCGTAGCTTCGACGCGCGCTTGACAGCTCCGGCAGATGCCGTGGGAGATGGGCGCCTCGCCGGCTGCCACTTCGATCCCGCACCATGCGCAAACGATCCGAGGGGTTCGTTGCTCCGTCATCCCGCGGGGAGTCTACGCCCGTCACGGGGCGGCTGGGAGGGGGCTTGTGCAACGGAGCACGAAAAATGTGAAAACCTTCGCAAAACCGCCGCGCTTACGTCTCCTCAGCGGCGCTTCCGGCGGCCGCGGCGGCGGCGCTTTCCTTTCGGCTCGGCCTGCTGCTTCGCGGTCGGCATCGGCGCCGGCGGCTCCGCGGGTGAGGGCGGTGCCGGCTGCGCCGCTGTGGGCGGCGGTGCGGCGGGAGCCGCCTCGCCGCTTCGCACGAACTTCCGGGCTTTGGGCGCCGCTTTCGGTTCCTCTTTCGTGGGGAGGGCGACGGCCGGCTCGAAGGCGGGCGGCTCCTCGAGGAGCGTCGGCCGAAGGGTTCGCGGCAGCCTGCCGTAGGCGACAGCCTCCGAGGCCGTACGGGGACCGGGCGGCCAGCGGGGGAACTCCTCCGGCGAGCGCACGAGCCCCTGGGCCACCGCCTCCTCGGGAGTGAGCGGAGGCGGAGGCTCGGCCGTCTTCGCCGAGGGATCCCAGCGCACGATGAGCCCGAGGTCGCGGTCGCCGACGGTGACGTTCTGACCGTGGATGGCGAGAGTGACTTCGCGGCGGAGGACGTTCACGGCGACGACCTTCGCCTCACCGGTGGGCGTGCTGCAGCGCTGCCCGACCTTCGGGAGCGTCCTGCGCATCTCCTGGTAGACCTCGTCCTCGTACGAAAGGCAGCAGAGCAGGCGCCCGCAGAGACCGCTGATCTTCTCGGGCGTGAGGGGGAGGTCCTGGTTCTTCGCCATCCGGATGGAGATCGAGGGGAAGGTGGCGAGCCAGCTCGCGCAGCACAGCTCCCGCCCGCAAATGCCGTACCCGCCGACGATCTTCGCGCGGTCGCGCGCGCCGATGGGACGAAGCTCGACGCGCACGCCGAAGCGTTCGGCCAGGGCACGGCCGAGCTCCCGGTGGTCGAGCCGCTCCTCGGCGCTGTAGGAAACGGTGAGGCGCTTGCCGTCGAGGGAGAACTCGGCGGCATCGAGGTGCCCGCCGAAGCGGAGGTCGCGCGCCAGCTCTCGGGCTTCGCGCAGCGCCTCCTGGGCCTTTCGGTGGAGCTCCTCGGCGCGGCGAATGTCGGCTTCCGTGGCGAGTCGGAGCACCGGCTGCAGCGGCTCGTCGCCGAGTTCGTTCACCACCACCTGGTCGGGGGCGATGACCACGCGGCCGACCTCCGGCCCGCGGGCGGTTTCGACGACGACGTACTCGCCCGCCTCGAGCCGCATCCCGGCCGAGTCGAAGTAGAAGATGCGCCCTGCGTTGCGAAACCGCACACCGACGACGGTGCGCGGGGAGTCGGCGTTCAATGTGCGCCCCTCAGGCGTCGTTCGAAGCCAGTGTACGGCGCCCGCAGCGAAGGAGCATGAGGTCGAAGGCGAGGCGGGGCTGGACGTTCGCCAACAGGTCGGCGCGGGCCTGGGCGATGCCGCGGAGGGCAGCGACGGCCTCGCGGACAGCGGGGCGGTCGCCGGCCGCGGCGGCTGCTCGGAGCTCTCCCTCCCAGAAGGCTTCCCAGGCGTCGAGCTCGGCCTCCACGAGCTGGCGGTCGCGCCGGAATCGCTCCGCGAGCTCGCCTGCGTAGGCCAGGCGGGCGGAAACGCTCGCCTGGGCGAGAGTTCGGCAGCGTTCGGCGAGGCGTTCGCGGTCGTCGAGCAGGTCGGGGCGGTCGGCATAGGCAAGGGCTGCCGCGGGACGTCCCCGGGCGGCGTCGGCGATAACGGCGGCGCGGTCGGGGGGCAGGCCGCGAGCCTCGAGGGCGGCGCGCAGCTCGGCGGACGGCACGGGACGGACGTCGATGCGTCGGCAGCGGCTGCGGATCGTTTCACTCACGGCCTCGGGCGCGGCGGTCACCAGGACGAAGATGGTGTGCGGCGGAGGCTCCTCCAGGGTCTTCAGGAGCGCCGGCTGGGCCTCCCGCCCCAGGCGTTCGGCGGGTTCGACGATGATGACGCGGAAGCGCGCTTCGATCGGATAGCGCGATACGAGGTCGATGACCCCGCGCACCTGGCAGATTCGGATATCCCGGGAATTCGGGTGGCGTTCGTGGCTGCTCTCGCCCGCGCGCGGCCGGCAGAGGACATCGCCTGGCTCGAGGAGGAGGACGTCCGGATGCGTCCCGGCGGCGATGAGGCGGCAGGGGCGACATCTGCCGCAGGGCGGGCTCGGCTCGGCCGGCCCGAAGAGGCTTGCCGGCCGGGCCTCGCAGTTGAGCGCGGCCGCGTACTCGCGGGCGAGCCGGGTGCGCCCCAGCCCGTCGGGGCCGGCCAGCAGCAGGGCGTGGGGCGGGTCGGGCCCGGCGGCCAGCGTCCAGAGCTCGCGGCGGATTGCGCCGTGGCCGATGAGGTCGCTCACGGTGCGATGATACCGCCGGGCATCCTCCGCGGTTCTCCGCGTGCGGGGCGGGGCTGCGCGGGTTGCGGCTGCGACCCCGCCCT
>DAOUCS010000126.1:0-8388 GCA_034431815.1 Dehalococcoidia bacterium | reverse complement strand
ATTCTCGTTCGGTCTGGGCGAGGGGTTCTCGCTCGCGTGGCGGCTGGGGCTCGTCGCGGCAGTACTCGGCGGCGCAGTGGTCGCGCTTCGGTGGTGGGGACGCCGGCTCTCTGCGCCGGCGAGTCAGACGGGATTGCTGCGCATCGCGGATACGCTTGCGCTGGGCAGCGGCCGTACCATCCACCTCCTCGAAGCCGGCGACCGGGTTTTCATCATCGCTGCGACGTCCCAGCACATCGGCCTCATCGGCGAGCTCGACCGGGCGGCGGCAACCGCCGCGCTGGCGAACGGCGAAACGACCAAAGCGGCGCCTGCCTTCTCCCGGGCGCTTCAGGCCTCGCTGGGCGTTCGGAACAGCCGAGATGATGTTGCCTTCGAGGTGCGGACGTGATGAGGCGGCAGTGGCGGCTGGCGGTGCTGGCGGCGCTGCTGCCGCTTGCGGCCTCGGCGTGCGCGGCTGACCCGAACACGGCTCCGGCGCAGCCCGTTCCCTCCGACGATCCGCGGCTCGTTGCGACCGCCATCCAGATCCTCCTTCTGCTCACGGTCCTCTCGCTCGCACCGGCCATCCTCGTGATGGTGACGTCCTTCACCCGCATCGTCGTGGTGCTCTCCCTGGTGCGAAGCGCTATCGGGGTGCCGCAGCTCCCGCCGAACCAGGTCCTCATCGGGCTCGCCCTCTTCCTCACTGCGTTCGTCATGGCGCCCGTGATCCGCGAGGTGAACGACGAGGCGCTGCAGCCGTATCTGGCCGGGACCATCGGGCAGGAGGAGGCCCTCGCGCGGGCCGAGGCGCCCCTCCGTGAGTTCATGCTGAAGCAGACTCGGGAATCGGATTTGGCGGTGCTCATGAAGATCGCCGGCGAGCCGAAGCCGGAGAACGCCGACGACATCCCGACGTACGTGCTCGTTCCGGCCTTCACTCTCTCCGAGCTGAAGACCGCCTTTCAAATGGGCTTCGTGATGTTCGTGCCCTTCCTCATTATCGATTTGGTGGTTTCATCGGCGCTGCTGAGCATGGGCATGATGATGCTCCCGCCGGTGGTGATTTCGCTTCCGTTCAAGCTCTTGCTGTTCGTGCTCGTCGACGGCTGGTCGCTCATCGTCGGATCCGTGGTGGGGAGCTTTTTTTAGAGGGGAGGATATATGAACGAGTCAGTTGTGCTTGCACTGGCGAAGGAGACGCTCTGGATCACGTTTCTCGTGGGCGCTCCGCTCCTTGGCGTCACCATGGTGATCGGGATCGTCATCAGCATCTTCCAGGCAGTTACGCAGATCAACGAGATGACGCTTACCTTCGTCCCGAAGATCGTTGGCGTATTTGTCGCACTGATCATTTTCGGACCGTGGATGCTGGAAACCATCGTGTCGTTTACTACGACATTGTTCGGCAACTTGTCAATGTACGGGAGGTAGTGCGTGCCGGAGCTCACGTTCACGCCTGAAACAGGCTGGGCGCTGGCGCTGCTCTTCATCCGAGCCGGCGGGCTAGCGGTCACGGCTCCCCTCCTCAGTCACCGCGCGATTCCGCCGTTGGCGAAGGTCGGCCTGACCGGGGCATTGGCCGTTGCGATGCTCCCGGCTGCACGGGCGACGGGTCTCGAGGCTCCCGCCTCTCTGGGGCAGGTGGTGGAAGGGGTACTGCGCGAGGCGATTTTGGGCCTCCTGCTCGGCCTCGCGATGAACTTGGTGTTCGTAGCTGTCCATATGGCATCGCGGCTCGCGGGCGTGCAGATGGGTTTCAGCATCGGCGGCGTGCTCGACCCTGTGACAGGGAACGATTCCGCCGCGCTCGACCAGTTCTACTCCGTGCTGGCGGCCCTGATCTTCTTCGCCACGTCAGGCCATCTCGTGGTGGTCGCGACGCTCGCCGAGACCGTTCGCGCCATTCCCCCTGGCACGTTCGACCCCGTTGGCCTGAGCGCAGAGGCAGCCGCGAGCTTCGGGGCGGGTCTATTGCTGACGGCCGTCCGCATCGCGATGCCCGTCGTCGCTGCCCTCTTGCTCGTCGACGTCGGGCTGGGGATCGCCGCCCGAACGGTGCCGCAGATGCAGGTCCTGCTCGTAGGGCTACCGGTGAAGGTCGGCGTGGGCCTGCTGGTGCTCGCCGCGGCGATGCCGGCGACGACGTACCTGATGCGCGGCGCCATCGAAGGGCCGCTGGCCGGCGCCAGCCTGCGACTGCTCGGGGTGCAGTGAACATGGCTGGGGAGCGAACGGAAGCACCGACCCCGAGGCGCCTGCGCGACGCCCGGCGGCGGGGCGAGGTGGCGAAGAGCCAAGAGGTCGCCTCGGTGGGCGTGCTGCTCATCGCCGCCCTGGCCCTGCGCTTTCTCGGGGAGACGATAGCCGGGGACCTCGGAGCGGTCATGCGGGAGTGGTTCGGCCGAAAGCCCGAGCCCCTCACAGTCGATTCGGCGGCGGGGATGGGCCGGGCCGCAGGTCTCGAGACGATGCGCATCCTCGCGCCGCTGCTCGGCCTCCTGTTGGTCGGCGGAGTGGCCGGCCACCTGCTGCAGACCGGGTTCCTTCTCACGGGCGCGAAGCTCCGGCCCCGGCTTTCCGCAATCGATCCCGTCCACGGGGCGCGCCGTCTCCTCTCGCTCGATGCCCTGGTCAACCTGGGGAAGTCGGTACTGAAACTGGCCATCGTCGCTGGCGTGGTTGTCCTCACGCTCCGATCCCGTGCCGACGACGTAGTCGCCCTGGGGGCGCTGCCGATAGGCGCGGCGGCCGGGCGGACGGCGCAGGTCATCTTCGACGTGCTGATTCGGGCGACGCTGGCGCTGTTCGTGCTCACGGTCGCGGATTACGCCTGGCAGTGGTGGATGCATCGGCGAGCCCTCCGTATGTCGAAACAGGACATCCGGGAGGAGCTGAAGGAAACGGAGGGGAATCCGGAGATCAAGGCCGCGTTCCGAAGGCGGCGGCATCAATTGCTGAACCGCATGATCGCCGCGGTTCCGAAGGCCGATGTGGTGGTGACGAACCCCGTGCACTACGCCGTCGCGCTGAAGTACGACCCCGTCTCGATGCAGGCGCCGGTGGTCGTGGCGAAAGGCGAGCGGCTGTTGGCGCAGCGCATCAAGGAGGTCGCGCGGAGGGCCGGCGTGCCGGTCGTGGAAGAGCCAGCGCTGGCCCGAGCGCTCTTCAAAGCGGTGCCCGTCGGCAAGCCGATTCCCGTGTCGCTCTACCGGGCCGTAGCTGAGGTTCTTGCTTGGGTCTACGCCATGCGCGAACGGGCCGCGAACCGCTGGCGACCGGCAGAGGAGGCTGTCCGATGACAGCAAGCGCACGGCCGGCAGGCCCAACACCGTGGGTGCGGGCTTTCGGTCAGACCGACGTCCTCCTCGCCGTGGGAGTTGTGCTGGTCATCGGGATGATGGTCATCCCGCTTCCCACGACGCTGGTGGATCTGCTCCTCACCATCAACCTTGCGGCGTCGGTGCTGATCTTGCTGGTGGCGATGTACACCGAAGACCCGCTGCGTTTTTCGGTCTTCCCGTCGCTCCTGCTCATTACGACGCTCTACCGGCTGGCGCTGAACGTCTCGACGTCGAGACTTATCCTGCTCCACGCCGACGCCGGCCACGTGGTGGATGCGTTCGGCGGCTTCGTCGTCGGCGGGAACCTCGTGGTCGGGCTCGTGGTGTTCGTCATCCTCGTGGTCATCCAGTTCGTCGTGATCACGAACGGCGCCGGGCGCGTGGCCGAGGTGGCAGCGCGATTCACCCTCGACGCGATGCCGGGCAAGCAGATGGCCATCGACGCCGACCTAAACGCAGGGCTCATCGACGAAGCGGAGGCGCGCCGGCGTCGCCAGGCGGTCGCAGAGGAGGCCGACTTCTACGGGGCCATGGACGGCGCCAGCAAGTTCGTGAAGGGCGACGCCATCGCCGCCGTGGTGATCATCCTCGTCAACATCGTCGGTGGGCTCGGCATCGGCGTTCTGCAGCAGGGCATGGGGCTTTCCGAGGCCGTCCAGCGGTACGCGAGGCTCACGGTGGGCGACGGCCTCGTGTCGCAGCTCCCGGCGCTCCTCCTCAGCACGGCGGCGGGCATCGTCGTCACGCGCGCTTCGGGGGATACCCACCTCGGCGCGCAAATCGGCCGACAGCTCACCCAACACGCGCGGCCGCTCTTCATCGCCGGAGCGATGCTGGCGTTCTTCGGAATGCTCCCCGGGCTTCCCACGCTCCCGTTCCTGACCGTCGCGGCTCTCGCTGTCGGAGGGGGCTGGATGATCTGGCGTCAGCAGGAAGCCGAGGCGCGCGCAGCGATGGCACCGCTGAGCGAGCCCCCGAAGGCGGAGCCGGTGGGACCGCAACAGGTCATCCAGATGATGACCATCGAGCCGCTGGAGATCGAAGTGGGCTACGGGCTCATCCCCATCGTCGACGAGCAGGCCGGCGGCGGGCTGCTGCGCCGCATCGGGGCCATCCGCCAGCAGCTAGCGCTCGAAATGGGCTTCGTGCTCCCCACGGTGCGCGTCCGCGACAACCTGCAGCTCCCGCCCAGCCAGTACGTTGTGAAGCTTCGGGGGGTCGAAATTGCCCGCGCGAACCTCATGCCCGGCCATTACCTGGCGATGGACCCCGGGACCGCCGAGGGCGACGTGCCGGGTGTCGAAACGGTTGAACCGGCCTTCGGGCTGCCGGCGAAGTGGATCGCCCCTGCCCAGAAGGAACGGGCCGAACTCCTCGGGTTCACGGTCGTCGATGCAGAATCGGTCCTGGCGACGCACCTCACCGAGCTGGCCAAGCGCTTCGCCCCAGACCTGTTGAGCCGTCAGGATACGCAGAACCTGCTGGAGAACCTCCGCAAGGAATACCCGGCCCTCGTCGACGACCTCGTGCCGAACACGCTCACCGTGGGCGAAGTTCAGGAGGTGCTCCAGAACCTGTTGGCCGAACGCGTGTCGATCCGCGACCTGGTGACCATCTGCGAGGCTCTGGCGACGCACGGTCGCACGACGCGCGACCCCGACCTGCTGACCGAATACTGCCGAGCAGCGCTGGCGCGCCAAATCACGCGCCAGTACGCAGACGACAACCTCGTGCTCCGCGTCATCACCATCGCCGGCTCAACGGAGGAAGCCCTCGCGAACGCCGTGCAACACACGGAACACGGGAACACGATCGCCCTCCCGCCGTGGGAAGCACAGCAGCTCATCGGAGCGGTGGCCGCGCAGGTGGAGCGGGCTGCCGCCATGGGATACGAGCCGGTGATTCTCTGCTCGTCGCGGATCCGCATCGCCCTGCGGCGCTTGCTGCAGCGGCGTCTGCCCAATGTCGCCGTCATCTCGTACGCCGAAGTGGCGCCGAACGCGACGGTAGAGGCCATCGGGAGTGTGGAGGTGAACCTTGGAAGCCAAGCGATTCATCGGGAGTGACCTCACGAGGCTCTTCGCCCGCGTGGAACGGGAGCTCGGTCCTGACGCCGTGATCGTGCGGACGCGTACGCTCCTCCGAGAGGGCGGGCCGCCGCTCATCGAGGTGGTCGCAGCTCCCGGCCCCGGAGACGCTGACCTCGAACTGGCGGCTGCCGTGACGGACTCGATCATCCAGCGGGTGACCGCCATCGACCCCGGACTAACCGTGGGCGAGCTCGAAGACATCATCGCCCGCGAGTCGGCAGCGCTGGCGGATGAGCGGCCGCCCGCCGAAGCCGAACCGCCGCGGCGAGCCGTCCCAGAGGCCGACGACGAAGCTCCGCTGCCGTTTCCCATCGAGCTGCGGACGGTCGATCAGGAGCCGCCGCTGGCTGCACAGCTCCGCGCCGCCGGGTTGAGCGAAGCCGCCGTCGAGACCGTTTGCCGCCTTGCCCCGGAGTCGCGCGACGCCGAGGAGGCGGTCGCGCGGGCGCTGGCGTCGCTCGAGGCACGCTACCCGGGAGAGCACGAAACGGCCATGCTGACCATCGTTGGGGGACCGGCGTCCGGCCGAACGACGGCGCTCGTCCGGCTCGCGCTGGACTGCATCGATGCCGGTCGGCCGGCGGTGTTGGCCTCGGCCGACCGGGAGCGGGCCGGGGCGCTCGCGCAGCTTCGGGCATACGGCGATGCCCTGGGCATCGCCGTCCTCGACGGCCGCGACGGGCGTTCTCTCGCGAGGGCCGTTGGCCGAGCGCGGCCGGGCACCTGCTTCTTCGTGGACACGCCAGCGAGCGGGTGGCCCGAGCGCCCCGCAGACGTGCCCCTCTACCGGTACCTCGCGATTCCGGCCCATTGGCAGGCGGAGGCGTTGGAAGCGCTCGTTGCGCCCCACGCCTCGCTGCCCCTGGCCGGCGCCGTGGTCACGTTCGCCGATGTCGCCACCGACCTGACACCTGCTCTTTCCCTGGTGCTCGCAGCCGAGGCCGGGATCGCCTTCCTATCCTCGGGTCGGGACATCGCCAGCGGAGTGACAGAGGCGGACCCCGCGGCCTTGGCATCGGGGATTCGGCGGAACGTGAGCAGGGAGAGCACCGATGGCCGCCTTGCCGCCACCGCGTGAGGATCGGCTCAGAAAGCTCGGCATCGTCCCCGGGATGACGATACGCATCGCGTACGTCGCCGGGGAGTCGATCGAGGAGTGCGTCACGTTGGTGGAAGAAGTCACGGCCGAGCGCATCGGGGTCGCGGTCCCCATCGTGAAGCTGCGGGAGCGCCCGCTGCCGCGGGGGGCGGCGCTGTGGGCCAACTACGGACACCGGGGACGCCAATGGCGCTTCGTCACCAAGGTGATGGGGCGGAGCCAGGACGGCTCGCTGGAATACTTGGCTGCCCCCGCGGATGTGGAGAGCTGCGATCGCCGGCAGTTCTTCCGACTGCCGACGGCACTCCATCCGCGGAGCGTTTACCGCCTCGTGTTGGACGGCGGGCCAGAGTCCGCCTCCGACGAGCGCTCACCCCTCATCGACTGCATGGTGGTCGACCTGAGTGAAGGAGGCTGCTGCCTGAGCACGCGCGACCCTTCGGTCCAGGTCGGCGAACGGCTGGGCATCGACCTGGAACTGCCCCACGTTGGGCAGGTGTTGGCGCGGATGCTGGTAGTGGGCATCGAGGAGCCCACGCGCGAGCGACGGAACCGGCGCATCCATTGCCAGTTCACCGAGATCAGCCTCGGCAACCGTGACCGCATCGCGAAGTACCTCATCCGCCGTCAGCTCGAAATGCGCCGGAGGGGGCAGCTATGAGGCCGCTTCCGCCGCTCACCATTGCCCGCTGGGGGGTGTACGGCGCGGCAGGGCTCGCAGCTCTCAGCGCGTGGCTCGGGCTGCAGGCGGGCGGAACACTCGATTACGTCGTGCTCCGCGGCGTCTTCGTATTCGTGGTGTTCGCCGCCATCGCCTTCGCCGGCGAGGCTCTCGTTTCGAGCCGGGGGTCGCAGCCAGGCGCCGAGCAGCGACGGCAGGACGTTCCGAGAGCCGGAGGTGACGGCGAATGAGCGAAGCCCGTGCCGCCGCTGCACGCCTCCCCATGAGCGACCGCGAGGCTGCCATCCGGCAGTACGCACCCCTGGTGAAGTACGTCGTGGGGCGCTTGGCCATCGGCCTGCCCTCGATCTTGGACTACGAAGACATCCTCAGCTACGGGACCATCGGCCTCATCGAGGCGCTCGACCGGTACGACGGTTCGAAGGGCGTCAAGTTCGAGACGTACGCAATCGCGCGCATCCGGGGCGCCATCATCGATGCGCTCCGCTCCCTCGATCGCCTGCCGCGCTCGGTCCGCCAAAAGGCGAAGCGGCTCGACCAAGCGACGTCTCAGCTCATGGCGGAGCTCGGGAGGGAACCGACGGATGAAGAGGTGGCGCAGGCCCTGGGCATGACGCTCGAGCAGTACCAGCAGACGCTCATCGACACGAGCTGGGTGACCGTCTCGCTCGACGGGCTCCTCGACCGGGACGAGCAGAGCGACACCGGGATGACCGACCTGCCAGCGGACCCGAATCAGGAGGACTTCACCCTCGCGATCGAACGGAGACAGCTTCTGGAGGCGCTCGCGAGGGCGATCCGCGCCCTGCCCGAACGGGAGGCCCTCATCCTCAGCCTCTACTACAAGGACGAGATGACGATGCGGGAGATCGCCGAAATCCTCGACATCTCGGAGTCGCGTGTCTGTCAGCTCCACGCGCGGGCGCTCAGCCGGCTGCGGGCGTGGCTGGCGCGGGAACAGGAGGGGTTGGGATGACGGACGCTGTCGCTCTGCTTGCGCTGTCTCAGCTCATCTGCCTCGGCGGGCTGGGCTACCTCTACCTACGGCTCCAAGAGCTCCGCAAGCTTCTGGCGAGAACGAACCGCGCGGTGGCGGGGCCGGCTCCGGCGCATCCTGCCGCCCGGGCCGCGGCGCGCGCCTACTCCCAGACCCAGCCGGCGGCCAGGAGCCACGCCGACCTCGCTGCGCTG
>DAOUCS010000125.1:0-9119 GCA_034431815.1 Dehalococcoidia bacterium | reverse complement strand
CCCCGGCCCGCTTCATGCTCCCTCGAGGCAGGCGCCTAGCCGGTGCGCTTTTGCGAGATGTCGATGACCTCGCCGAAGCGGATCCACTGACTCTTCGCCGGGTCGAACTTGGCGAGCTGCTCGGCCTCGATCGGGTAGTAGTCGTTGGGCGCGGTGTTGATGAGGATGCCCGGCAGGAGGGTGTCGATGCGGAGGTCCTTGATGCTCGTGGCCATCTTCATGATGTTCTCGCGGGTGAGGTTGTCGCCCGCGCGCTTCAGGACCCCCTCGACCAGCGTCTTGGCCACGGAGTAGCCGTAGACGTTGAACCCGTCGTTCGGGTTCCCGTCCGGGTAGTACTTCTTCATGAAGTCCAGGTACTCCTTCATGGCCGGGTCGTTCGCCCACTCGGGGTCAGCCGGGTCCTTGATGTAGAAGGTCGTGACCACGTTGCTCACGGATTCGGGGCCGGCCTGATCCATGGCGGGCTTCATGACCGCCGGAATCGAGGAGGAGACGGAGTTGAGCAGGATGAGCGGCTTCCAGCCGATCTGGGCAGCAGCCACGAGCGCCTGCACCGCGAACTTCGGCGTGGCGACGAGGTAGAAGGTGTCGGCCCCGGACTCCTTCAGCTGCGCCACCTGCGGAGCGACGCTAGCGTCGGTGGTCGCGTATGTCGCCTCCTTCACCACGACCTGGCTGTACTTGTCGCCGAGGGCCTTCTTGAACCCCTCGAGGTAGTCCTTGCCGTAGTCGTCGTTCTGGTAGAGGATGGCGACCTTGGCGTTCGGCTTCTCCTTCGCCAGGTACTCGACGTAGATGGCCGACTCAGCCTGGTAGTACGGCTGCCAGCCCATCGTCCACGGGTGCGACTCGGGATCCGCGCCCCACTTGGTGGCTCCGGTGGCCACGAAGAGGTGCGGGATCTTCTGCTGGTTCAGGTAGTCCCAGATAGCGGTGTTGGACGGGGTGCCCAGGGTGTTGAAGACAAAGAGCACCTTGTCCTGCTCGACGAGCGTCCGGGCACACTGCACCGTCTTGTCGGGCGAGTACTGGTCGTCGTAGGTGATGAAGGTGATCTTGCGGCCGTTCACGCCGCCCTGCTCGTTCACCATCTTGAAGTAGGCTTCCACCGACTTGCCGATGGTGCCGTAGGCCGCGGCGGGACCGGAGTAGGGGTAGCAGCTGCCGATCTTGATCTCGGTGTCGCTTGCCCCTTCGTCATACGCCTTGACCGTGGTCGGCGAGGCTTCGGCCGTAGCGGTCTGACCGGCGGGCTGGGTAGGCGCCGGCGTCGCCTCTTCTTCGTCATCGCCGCCGCAGGCCACCAGGGCCAGCGAGGCGATGGCGACGACGAGGACGAGCAGGAACTTGAACTTTGACGGTTTCATCTGCCTGGTCTCTCCCTCCGTCGTTGGTGTGTGGCTCACCGCCGCACTGGCGCGCGGCGGGGGAACCCGAACTTAGGCTACTCGCTCCCGGTAGGCGACGGAGCAGAGGCGGCCGCGGCTGCCTCGGCAGCCGGCTCGCGGGACGCGGCAGGCGGGCGCAGCAGCTGGATCCCGCGGCGGCCGTAATGCCACGTTTGCACCACGAAGCCGGCGAAGCCGCCTCGCATCGCATACATGAATACGATCAGGATGACCGCTTGGACTGCATCGGCCGCCGCCTTGCTCACGTCAGCCGCGATGTCGGGGATGAACTGGGTGAAGAGGCCGCCGAACACGGCCCCCGGCACCGACGCCACCCCCCCAATCACCGCGCCGACGAAGACCCGGATGGACACGAGAACCGAATACTGATCGGGCGAGGCGAACTGGATGACGGCCGCGTTCACCGCGCCGGCAAAGCCCGCGAAGGCGGCAGCGATGCCGAATACCGTCGTCTTGTACAGCGCGACGTTTACACCCATTGCCGAGGCAGCGATTTCGTTATCGCGAATCGCGATCAGGGCACGGCCGAGCCGCCCGTGCATGATGTTCCACACGAATAGGAGCATGAGCACGGCCGCCCCCAGCGACAAGTAGTACCAGAAGTAGTCGGGGTGGTCGGCGAAGATGTCCCACAGTTTGATCTTCCCAAACATGGCGATGCCCTGAACACCGCCGGTGAACTCCTCGAAGCGCTTGGCGATGGGGGTGATGATGACGGCGAAGGCTAGGGTGGCCAGTGCAAGGTAGGGGCCTTTGAGCCGAAGCGATGGAACTCCCATGAGGAAGCCGAGCACCCCCGTGATGACGGGCGCGATCAGCATGCTGACAGCCCACGGGAGGCTCCACTCGTGGAAGGACGCGATGCCCAGCGTGTAGCCGCCGATTGCGAAGAACGCGCCCTGGCCGAGGGAGATCTGCCCCGTGTACCCCGTGAGGAGGTTGATGCCGATGATGACCATCACCCAGTGGAGAGCGATCGTGAGCTTGTAGAGCGTCGCATAGGGGAAGATGTCGTAGTACCAAGGCAACAGGACGAAGGCCAAGAGGAGGATGGCAGCTCCCAGGCCTTGCATGAGCCGCCGGTTGGCTACGCTCTTCGCAGCGACTGGGCCCAGCACCCGCGCGGCGGCGATCGTAAGGATGCCGACGACGCCGAAGAAGAGCAGGCCCACGCCGATCGGCCCTGCGAGCGAGAGAAGCCCCCAGCCAGGGGCATCAGTGCGGGCGTTCACGTCATCGAGAGGGCCGGAAAAGGCGTAGAGCAGGATGCCGACCACGAGGCCGACCAGGAACCAGTTTCGCCGCCATTCGAAGCGTCGCACCATCTCCATGGCTTACACCCTCACCACCTGTGGTCGGCCGAGGAGGCCCGCCGGCCGGAAGAGCAGGACGAGCACGATGAGCGCGAAGGCGAGCACGATCTGCAGGTCATTGCCGATGAAATCGATGTAACGGCCACCCAGTGCGCTGACCAGTCCCACAATGAGCCCCCCGAGCACCGCTCCCACCGGGGAATCGAGCCCCCCCAGCACAGCCGAGGCGAAGGAGAAGATGAGGATGGTGGCCATGAAGTTCGGCTCGAGGACGACGATCGGCGCGGAGAGCATGCCGGCCGTAGCACCGGCCGCCGCCGCAATGCCCCAGCCGAGCATCATCATCATGGGAACGCTGATGCCGACGAGCGTGCTGGAAAGGGGCTGGGCCGCCGCGGCGCGCATCGCCAGCCCGACCTTCGTGAAGCGGAAGAAGGCGAAGAGGAGCATCATGAGGACGAAGAGGATGCCGAAAATGGTCACGTGGTAAGGGATGATGAACACCCCGCCCACCTCCCACGATTCACGCGGGACGCCGGCCGGAATGGGGTAAATCTTCGGCACGCCTGAATAGATCCAGAGGGCGATGGAGTTGAAGAAGAGGTAGATGCCCAGAGTGATGATCACGATGGTGAGTTCGGGCGAACCTTCGAGCGGGTGGATAAGGACCCGGTGAATGATAATACCGATGACGAAGGCAATGACGATGGCAGCGAAGAACGCGCCCCAGAAGGGAACGCCCGCATCGAGCAGCGACCAGGAGAGGTAGGTGGCAAACATCGCCATTTCGCCCTGGCCGAAGTTTACGATGTGCGTGGACCGATAGATGAGCACCAGCGCCAGGGCGAGCAGGCCGTAGATGGCACCGTCGGCGGCGCCGGCGAGAACGATCTGAATGAAATCGCTCATGCCGTCTTCCTCCCCGCGTCAGTAGCCGAGGTACGCTCGGCGAACGTCTTCGCTGGCCCGGAGCTGCTCTGCCGGGCCGTGGAGCGCCACCCGTCCGGTTTCGAGCAGGTAGGCGTAGCTGGCGAGCCGCAGGGCGCGGACCGCGTCCTGCTCCACAAGCAGCATGCTCACCTTCTCCTCGCGGTTGATCGTTTCCAGGATTTGGAAGATCTCCTGGACGATGAGCGGGGCGAGGCCGAGCGAAGGCTCGTCGAGGAGGAGGAGCTTCGGCCGCGACATGAGTGCCCGGGCGATGGCGAGCATCTGCTGCTCGCCGCCGCTCATCGACCCGGCGCGCTGGCCGCGGCGGCGGCCGAGGACGGGGAAGTACTCGTACATCCGCTGGATGTCGCGGCGGATGCCGTCCTTATCGTTCCGGGTGTAGGCGCCGAGGAGCAGGTTCTCTTCCACGGAGAAGTCGGCGAAGGTGCCGCGGCCCTCCGGAACCATGGCGATGCCGAGGCGGACGATCTCCGCCGTGCTCTTGCCGATGAGGGGAGTGCCGGCATAGTTCAGGCTGCCCCAGGTCCGGAGCTGCCCCATGATGGCGCGGAGGGTCGTCGTCTTCCCCGCGCCGTTCGCGCCGAGGACGGCGACAATCCCGCCTTCGGGAACGGCGAAGTCGATCCCGAAGAGGACAGGGCGCTCGCCGTAGGCGGCGGAGAGTCCTTTCGCCTCGAGGATCGGCGTCATTCGTCCACCCCCAGGTAGGCCTGGATGACGTCCGGGTCGCGCCGCACCTCGTCGGGCGTGCCGTCGGCGATCTTCTTCCCGAAGTCCAGGACGACGACCTTGTCGGAGATGCCCATAACCAGGCTCATGTGGTGCTCAACGAGGAGGACGGTTACATCGAAGCGGGAGCGGATCTCTCTGATGAGGTCGCCCAGGGCTGAGATTTCTTCGTGGTTGAGGCCGCCCGCGGGCTCGTCTAGGAGAAGCAGCGTCGGCCGTGAAACGAGAGCGCGGGCGAGCTCGATACGCTTGAGCGTGCCGAAGGGAAGCCCTGCACAGGGGAGGCTGGCAACTTCGCGCAGCCCGAGGAAATCGATGACCTCGTCGACCCGACGTTCGACCTCGCGCTCTTCGCGGAGCGCCCAGGGCAGCTTTAGCGCGTGGCTGATAAAGCCGTGGCGGGTGACGCTGTGCATGCCCACAGCGATGTTGTCCCGCACCGACATGGTGGGGAACAGGGCGAGGTTCTGGAACGTGCGGGCGATACCGAGAGGAGCGATCCGGTGAGGCGGCAGGCGGAGCAGATCGCGGTCTTTATACAGGACCTCGCCCGATTGCGGCCGATACAGGCCGGTGATGCAGTTGAACATGGTGGTCTTGCCGGCGCCGTTCGGGCCGATGAGACCGGTGATCGAGCCGGCCGGCACGTCGAACGACACCGAATCGAGGGCGACGAGGCCGCCGAAACGCATCGTGACGTCTCGGACGCGCAGGAGCGGTGGAGCGGCAACGACCGTCATGGCTGACCTTTCCCGCGGGCGGCATGCATGCTGACCGATCTTCCCTCCGCACAGCCAGTTTTTGGGGGCATTGCGCCCCGGACGCAGGTACGGCAACGCGCCGTAGTATGGTGCGCGAAGTTGGGCAAATGCAAGGCTGAACCTACCGGTCAGGAAGTGCCGAACGACTAGTGCCGGCGAACACACTTCGGCCGGAGGTTCGGCGTTTGCGAAGGTTCGGAGAGACCGTAAGAATTCGCCCCATGGAAACGATTCGCTGGGAACCGGAAGGACCGATCGGGCTCCTCACGCTCTCGAGGCCGGAGAGGCTGAACGCGCTCAACTATCAGATGGTGCGGGAGCTGCGGCGCTTCTTCGAAGAGCGCCACCGCGACTTCGCGACGCGGGTCATCGTCATCACCGGAGAGGGACGGGGGTTCTGCGCCGGGCTCGACTTGAAGGCCGGCGCCGAACAAGGCCCCTGGGTCGAAGGCGTCGGCCCTATCCAGACCCTCTACGCCTTTCAGGAGGACATCGCCGAGCTGATGGTGCTGATGCGCCGCTGCCCGCAGCCGCTGATCGCGGCGGTGAACGGCCCTGCGGCCGGAGGCGGGCTCTCGCTCGCGCTCGCGTGCGATTACAGGATCGCGACGGAGACGGCGCGGTTCGCCTGTTCCTATGTCAACTTGGGACTCTCCGGGTGCGACGTAGGGAGCAGCTACTTCCTTCCGAAGCTCGTCGGGCCCGCATGGGCAGCGGACATGATCTATTCAGGACGCCTGGTCGATGCCGCGGAAGCACTCCGCATCGGTCTCGTGAACGAGCTCGCTCCACCGGAGGAGCTGCTGGCCCGAGCGCGAACGGTGGCCCAGGAATGGATCCGTCGTTCGAGCCCGCTGGGACTCCGGCTTTCGAAGGAGGTGCTGAACGAGACGGTGGCCGGGGTGCCGCTCGGGACGGCCCTCAAGCTCGAGAACCGGAACCAGGCGCTCGCTTCGCAGACCGCCGACGCTGCCGAGGCACGGGCGGCGTTCCTCGAACGCCGGGAACCGCGGTGGGCGGACGCCTGAGCCTGCCGCGCTAGGCGCCGCTGCCGTATGATGCCGAACCACCACTTTCCGCGGAGGGGGTTGAACAGCCATGACCACGCTCGATGGGGCGACACTCATCGCCCGAAGCCTGCGGCAGCAGGGCGTCGACTACATGTTCGGGATCGTTGGCATCCCGGTGGTGCCAATCGCCATCGCCTTCCAACGCGAGGGCGGGAAGTTCTTCGGCATGCGGAATGAGCAAGCGGCCAGCTACGCCGCCGGTGCCGTGGGGTACCTCACCGGACGGCCGGGCGCCTGTCTGGCGGTGAGCGGCCCGGGAATGGTGCACGCCATCGCCGGTCTCGCCAACGCCTGGGCGAACGGCTGGCCGATGATCCTCTTGGGCGGCGCCAACGATTCCTACCAGAACGGCCAAGGCGCCTTCCAGGAAGCGCCGCAGATCGAGGCGGCGCGCCCGTTTTCGAAGTACTGCGCACGCCCAGACAGCACCCGGCGGATTCCCTTCTTCATCGAGCAGGCCGTCCGCCACTCCATCTACGGACGGCCAGGGCCGGTGTACGTCGACTTGCCAGGCGACATCATCACCGGGACGGCCGAGGAATCCGAGGTGCGATTCCCTCCACGGTGCCCCGACCCGGCCCGGACGCTCGCTCCGGAGGAGAACGTTCGCGCCGCCCTCGACCTGCTCAAGCAGGCGGAGCGACCGCTCGTCATCGTGGGGAAGGGCATGGCGTACGCCCGCGCCGAGGACGAAGTGCGCGAGTTCATCGACCGGACACGCCTCCCCTACCTCCCGACGCCGATGGGCAAGGGAGTCATCCCCGATGACCATCCGCTCTCCGTCGCGCCGGCGCGGTCGTTCGCACTCCAGAACGCGGACGTCGTCTTCCTCATGGGCGCCCGGCTCAACTGGATCCTCCACTTCGGCCTCCCGCCGCGGTTCTCGCCGACGGTGAAGACGATCCAGCTCGACATCGAGCCGGAGGAGATCGGCAACAACGTGCCGTGCACCGTCCCGCTCGTAGGCGACGGCAAGGCCATCGTGGGCCAGCTCAATGCGGTGCTCCGGGGCGAGCCGTGGGAGTACCCCGCCGAGACGACGTGGTGGACAGCGCTCCGGCAGAAGGCGGCCGAGAACGAGGAGGTCGTCCGGCAGATGGAGAACGACGACTCCGTGCCGATGGGGTACTACCGCGTGCTACGGGAGGTTCGCGAGCTGCTGCCGAAGGACGCCATCGTCGCCAGCGAGGGCGCGAACACCATGGACATCAGCCGGACCGTCATCCCGAACTACTTTCCCCGCCACCGGCTCGACGCCGGCACCTTCGGCACGATGGGCGTAGGGCTCGCCCAGGCGATCGCCGCCCAAGTGGTGCATCCCGACAAGAAGGTGGTGGCGATCGAGGGAGACTCGGCTTTCGGCTTCAGCGGGATGGAAGTGGAGGTGATGGCCCGCTACCGGCTGCCCATCACCGTGATCATCGTGAACAACAACGGCATCAGCGGCGGGCCGACGCAGCTCGACCCGAACCGGGTGCCGCCCAACGCCTACCTGCCGAACGCGCACTACGAGAAGATCGCCGAGGCCTTCGGCGGCAAGGGCTGGTTCGTCACCACGCCCCAGGAGCTTCGGCCGGCGCTGGAAGCGGCGCTGAACTCGGACACGTTCAGCATCGTGAACATCATGATCGACACCCGAGCGGGGAGGAAGCCGCAGCAGTTCGCGTGGCTCACCCGCTGAACGGCTCTCGGCGGAGCATCCCGTGGACCTGAAGGCGTACATCCGCAACGTGCCCGATTTTCCCCGGCCAGGGGTCCTCTTCCGCGATATCACGCCCCTGCTCAAGGCGCCGGACGCATTCCGCTACGTGCTCGCCCAGCTCGCCGAGGACGTGCGGGCGAAGGAGGCGGAGGCCATCGTCGGCATCGAGTCCCGCGGGTTCATCTTCGGCTGCCCCCTGGCCGACCGGCTCGGCCTTCCGTTCGTCCCGGTGCGGAAAGAAGGAAAGCTTCCCGCCGCACGGATGACCATCGAGTACGCCCTGGAATACGGCGAAAGCCGTCTCGACATCCACGCCGATGCGCTGGAGCCCGGCACCCGGGCGTACATCGTGGACGACCTCCTGGCCACCGGGGGCACCGCGCGCGCGACCGCGAAGCTGGTGGAGCTCCTCGGCGCCGTGGTCGCCGGAATCGGGTTCGTCATCGAACTGAAGCCGCTGGGCGGACGTCGCCAGCTCGCCGATTACCCGGTCTTCACCATCGTCGAATTCGACTGAGCGGCGCGACGGGCGGGGCAGGGAAGAGAATCGCCAGGCAGTCCCCTGGGGACGCGCGGAGAGTCCCCGGGCTGGGCTCGGATGGCGTATGCTACAGTGGCGTCGATGGACGGCATGCCGGAACTTCATCTGGTGACCACCATCTACCGTGCGACGAACGCCATCGTGCGGGAGCTCGACCGGCGCTTGCTGCGTGACTACGACGTGACGTTCGTGCAGGCACTGACACTCCTCGCTATCCAGTCCTTCGACCAGCCCCAGCCCCGCCTCGTGGCGGAGTTTCTCTCGCAGCAGTCCCAGACGGTGACCGGCGTCCTCGACCGTTTAGAGCGGGCCGGACACATCCGTCGGTCGCGCGACCTCGCCGACCGCCGCGGCGTCCGCCTCGAGCTGACGGGCACGGGCGCCCGCCTGGCCCAATCGCTCCGCGAGAAGCTCAGCGATTATATGGAGGATCTCTTCCGCGGCGTTCCCCAACGGGCTCGGCAGCAGCTGCGGGAGCTGCTCGACCAGCTGAACAAGAGCGTGAAGGCTGCGGCATCCGCTGCCGCGGGCGAGGAGCTCGGAGCGAGCCGGAGTGCCTGAGGTCGTCCCACTCCGCATCGAACGCGGCCGCGGGGTTCGCATCATCGACCAGACGCGGCTTCCGGGAACATTCGCCGAG
>DAOUCS010000124.1:0-18717 GCA_034431815.1 Dehalococcoidia bacterium | reverse complement strand
AGGGCGTCGACCCCGAGGTTGGGGTGGGCGCAGGTTCTCGCCGCAGCCGGCGACGACCAGGAGGATTACGACCGCGGCGAAGGCCGCCGCGCGGGTCATGGCGCCAGTGTAACCCGGTGCCCTCAAAGATGGGGGCGCGTTCAGAGCCCCCCAGCGCCGATGGTTCCCAGGATCGCTTTCAGGACGGCATCGCGACGCCCCGGAGGCAGGGCCACGGTGACGACGTCGCCCGCCTCCAGTCGGGTGTCGCCCGAGGGCACCGCCGTTTCGCCCTGGCGCGTGAAGACGAGGATTCGGACACCGGGAGGCAGATTCGCCTCGGCGAGCTTCTTCCCGGCGAGCGGGCTATCGGGCGGCAGGACGAGCTGGATAGCTTCGAGTCCCTCGCCTATCGGGGCAACCGGTCTCGCTTGCATCCGCACCGCGCGGCGGTAAGCGCGCAGGAGTGTCCTGGTATCGATGGCTCCGACAACCGGTCCGCCCGGTCGTTGTACCACCGGCAGCCATCGTCGTTCGTGGTTCGCGAGCAGGTCGAGCGCTTCGTCCAGCGGCGTCTCGGCCGTGACCACCGCGGGAATCGGGCGCGCCAGCGATCCGGCGGTGCGAGGCGGCCCGGCAGCGGTCCGTGCGTCTTCGGCCGTGAGCTCCCCGACGATGCGTCCGTTCTCGACGACGATGCCGAAGGAAGCATGGGAGGCCCGCAGCGCTTCGAGCGCGGCGGCGGCAGGAACGGATGCCTCGAGCAGCGGGACGGGGTAGGCGGCTCGGCCGGCCGGCAACGTTGAGAGGAGCGGGAAGGCGTACCGCCCGCGGTGGGCGGGGGAATCGGCGCGCGTCGGTACCTGGGCCTCGTAGATCGTGGTGTCGCCCACGAGCAGGGTGGCGACGGCGACCGCGAGCATCGCCGGGGCGAGAAGGGAAAGGTTGCCCGTCATTTCGCCGACCATCAGCAGCATCGCCAGCGGCGCGTGGGCGACGGCTCCGAAGGTGGCGATCATCGCGACGATCACGACGGGGCCGGGCTCGGCGGGGAATCCCGGCAAGTCGTGGAGCAACCGCCACGCCCCGGCGCCCGTCAGACCGCCGATAACCATGCCCGGACCGAAGACCCCGCCCGAGCCCCCGGAACCGACAGTGAGCGATGTGGTCACTATCCGCGCGAACGGCAAGAGGAGCAGCAGCCAGAGGTCGAACGACAGCGCTCCTTCCTGGGTGAGCGCCTGCTGCACGAAGCCATACCCGACGTGGATCGCCTCGGGCGCGGCGAAGCCTATGGCGCCGGCCGCAAGGCCGCCGAGAGCGGGCTTCAGCATCGCTGGCATGGGGAGCCGCCGAAAGAGGCTGCGCGTGCCGTAGAACGTCTTGACGTAGAGGATGCCGATGGCTCCACACAGCACCCCGAGGATTGCGTACCAGATGAGCTCTTGGGGATGGCGGAAGGTGAAGCCCTGCGCCAAGCCGAATATCGGCTCGTAGTCGCTCCAGGCGCCGAAGATGGCGTAGGCGGTGATGGAGGCGATGAGCCCCAGGAGGATGACATCGGCCTCGAGGTCGTGGCGGTAGAGGACTTCGGCGGCCATCATCGCCCCGCCCAGAGGAGCCCGGAAGATGGCACCGATGCCTGCGCCCATGCCGGCGGCGAGAGCACGCCTGCGCTCGGCGGGTCCGAGGCGGAGCACGTCGGCAATCATCGAACCGAACCCGGCACCTACCTGGGCGGTCGGCCCCTCCCTGCCGGCGGCCCCACCCGAGCCGATGGTGATGGCCGAGGCGACGAGCTTCACAGGGATGACCCGGAGGTTCACCCTCCCGGCGCGCCGGTGGAAGGCGGCAATGGCCGCGTCGGTCCCGTGCCCCTCGGCTTCGGGAGCAAGCGAGAACACGATGACGCCGGACAACAGGCCGCCCAGCCCGAGGACGAGGGGAAGGGCCCAGGCACGCGTCGGGCCGGTTCCGGCTCCGCCGCCTTCTCCCAAGGGCTGCGGAGGGCTGTACCCCGCGAGCTGGCCGAGGAAGAACGCGGTGCTGTGCTCGATGGCGAGAAAGAACCCGATGGCGCCAAAACCAGCAACGGTGCCGATGAGCGCCCCCAGCCAGACGGCTCGAAGCACTTGCTGCGACGAGAGGATCCCTCGACGGTCGCGGGTGAACGCGAGGCGGCGGAGGTTGGGCACCGGGAAGCAGTGTACGCCGTGAACCGGATTCGGAGATGTTGGCGCCTGCCCGAGGTCCGAGCCGGAGGCTACCATGAGCTCATGCCGGCGCGCATCGCCTCCCTCCTTCCGTCCGCGACCGAGATCGTGGCGGCTCTCGGGTTCACCGACCGGCTCGTCGGCGTCACGCACGAATGCGACACGCCGCCCGAGGTCCGCGCGCTCCCCAAGCTCACGCGCAGCCGGCTGCCGGCCTCGCTATCGTCGCGGGAAATCGACCGGGCGGTGTCGGCGTCGCTGCGGGGCGACGCCCACACGGTGTACGAGCTCGATGCGGAGCTCCTCCGCCGGCTGGAGCCGGACGTCGTGCTCACCCAGGCGCTGTGCGATGTCTGCGCGGTGCCCTACGGCGCCGTCGAAGGGGCCGTGTGCACCATGCCCCGCACGGCGACGATCGTCTCCCTCGACCCCGAGGACCTGGAAGGAATCTTCGCCTGCATCGAACGGGTGGCGCGCGCGCTCGGCGTTCCCGAGCGGGGCGCCGCCTTCGCGGGCGGTCTGCGCGAGGAGCTTGCGGAAGTGCGGGAGCTCGTCGCGCGCCGAGCGGGCACACGGCCCTCGGTGTTCCTTTGCGAGTGGCTGGACCCCCTCTACTGCGGGGGGCATTGGGTGCCGGAGATGATTGAGGCCGCGGGCGGGCGCGACGCCTTCGGGCGGCCGGGCGAGCGTTCGCGCCGATTGACGTGGGAGGAGCTTGCCGCCGCCGACCCGGACGTCATCGTGCTCTCTCCCTGCGGCTTCGACGCCGAGGAAACGGTGCGGCGCTTCCCCGAATTCGCCGCCGCGTATCCGGGCTGGCGGGACCTGCGCGCCGTGCGGGAGGGCCGCCTCTTTGCGGTCGACGCGAACGGGTACTTCTCGCGCCCGGGCCCGCGGGTAGTCCAGGGCGTGCGGATCATGACTGCTGCCCTGTGGGGAGGCAGCCTTGCTGGTCCGCTGCCGCCGAGGTCGCTCTACCGTCGCACGCCAGCGGGCGAGTGGCAGCCGCTGGCGTAGGGGGCCGCCCTCACTCTTCCGCGAGGAAACCTTCGATGAGCGCTGCAACCTCGGCGGGGCGCGTCGCGAGGAGTCCGTGCCCCGCGCCAGCCAGCACCGCAAGGCGCGCGTCGGGGAGTTCGGCCAGCAGCCGGCGGGCGAAGCGGAGCGGGGTCATGAGGTCCTCGTCGCCGAAGATGAGAAGCGCCCGCGCGCGGACCGCACCGAGGCGTCCTTCGGAGCAGTAGGCGATGGCGGCCTCCACCTGCCGCTCGTAGGCTTCGGGCTCTTGCCACAGGGGGTCGGCGGCGGCCCGCGCGATCGCCTCCTCGATGAACCCGGGCCGCCGGTACTCCTCGTGGGTGTACACCCAGGGGAAGAGAAGCCGGCAGTACTCGGCGGGCGGAAACCGCCGGCGAAGCGCCGCGAGCCCGCGGAAGAGTTCGGTCCCGCGCGGATCCCCGGACGTGTAGGTGGCGATGAGCACGAGCCGGCGCACGCGCTCCGGACGGGTGATGGCGAGCTCCTGGGCGATGGCTCCGCCCATCGAAAAGCCCACCACGTCGAAATGCTCCAGCCCGAGGGCGTCGGCGAGGCCCGCGACGTCGGCCGCCATGTCGGCGACGGTGTACGGGCCGGAGGCGCGGCCGCTTCGCCCGGCGTCGCGCGGGTCCACCAGGAGGCAGCGGAAGGGGCGGGCGAGGCGGTCGGTGACGGGGCGCCACCAGCGGCCATCGCCCCCGAGCCCGGGCACGAAGAGCACGGGCCGCCCCCCGGGCTCGCCGCGCTCGACGTAGGCGATCTCGATTCCACCTACGCGTACTGCGTGCATCGCCGTCCGCTCGCGCTCGAACCAGCTGCCGCTCGGAGTGAGACCTCGCTCATGCTTCCTCCTCTTCGATGACGACGCCGGAAGCGACCACCACCTCACGGCCGGTCGCCGCGACTTGCAGCGCCCCGGAATCGGCAACGCCGAGGACCACACCGCAGACGTCGCCGGCAGGCGTCTGGACCCGTACGCGGCGGCCTTCGAGCCCGGGGAAGGCCCGCCAGGCGCGCGCCACCGCGGGCGGCCCTTCGGCGCGGTAGGCGTCGGCGAGGACCTCGAGCTCCTCGAAGAGGACTGCTGCCGCTCGGGCGAGGGGTACCTCCTCTCCCAAGACCATCAGCAGGGAGGCGGCGCGCTCCCGGATGCCGGGAGGGAAGTCCTCGGCGCGGAGGTTGACGTTGAGCCCGATGCCGAGAATGGCTTCGCAGATGTCGTCCTGGTCGGCGGCCACCTCGGCGAGGACGCCGCCGGCCTTCCGGCCGCCGATGAGCACGTCCTTCGGCCACCAAAGGGAGACGTCTGGCGCGCCGAGGCGTGCCAACGTCGCGGCAGCGGCGGCCGCGCCGAGCATGGCGAGGACGGGCGCCTCGGCGGCGGGCCGGCGCGGCCGGAGGATGACCGAACACCAGAGCCCGCCCCGGGGGGCGGAAAAGGATACGCCCTTCCGGCCGCGGCCGGCAGTTTGCTCCTCGGCAAGCACCACGGCGCCTTCGGGAGCGCCCTCCGCCGCCCACTCGCGGGCCATCGCCTGGGTCGATTCGGCCCGGTCAACGAAGCGGTAGGCACGGCCGAAGGTGCGCGTTCGCAGCGCCTGCGCCACTTCCCAAGGGAAGGGGCGGTTCGAGGGCGACACCAGCCGGTGGCCCAGACGGCGGCTCGACTCCACTTCGTAGCCGAGACGCCGCAGGCGAAGAACGTGCTTCCACACGGCGTTCCGGCTGAGCCCGAGCGCCTGGGCCAGCCGCTCGCCCGAAACGTAGCTGCCGCGGGCGGCGCAGAGCTCTGCGGCGATGCGGGCGAGCGGTGCATCGGAGACGAGGAGCATCGGCCCGACGGTAGCGCCAGACCAGCGTGAATGTCAACATAGCACGTGAACGTGGTGACAGACCGCCAGCCGTCGCGGGGCTATACTGCCCCTCGACCGTGGCCAGCGAACGGTACGAACGCGTGATGGCGGCCCTCCGGGGCGAACCGGCCGACCGGGTGCCGGTTTCGGCGTGGTGGCACGAGTTCGGCCGGGAGTGGTCGGCGGCCGAGCTCGCAGAGGCGACGCTGGAGGCGTACCGCAGCTATGGGTGGGACTTCATCAAGCTCAACCCGCGGGCGACCTACTACGCCGAGGCCTGGGGCGCGCGCTTCCGGCCGCTTCCCGGGCGGCAGCCGGAGCTGCTGGAGCCGGCATGGCGTGAGCCTGCTGACCTGAGCCGCTTCGCTCCGACCGACCCGCTCGCCTCGGCGCCGTTCGCCGAGCAGCTCGATGCCCTCGCCCGGGTGACGGGGGCCCTCGCCGGGGAGGTGCCGGTCGTCCAGACGGTTTTCTGTCCGCTGGCGGTGCTCAGCCGGGCGGCGGGCGGCGTCGAGCCGGTGCGCCGGGCGATGGAAGAGGCCCCCCAGCTGCTTGACGGGGCTCTGAGGGCGGTAGCCGAGACCCTGGCGGCGTACGTCCGCGCCTGCCTCGACCGGGGGGCGTCCGGCATCTTCTTCGCGACGGTGGAGTGGGGCACGTCCGACACCATCAGCGCCGAGGAGCACCGGCGATTCGCCCGGCCGCACGATCTCCGCGTCCTCGAAGCGGCTGCGGGAGCGCCGTTCACCATCGTCCACGTCTGCCGTGAGCGGAATCTGCTCCTCGAGCTGCTCGACTACCCTGCCGCGGCCTTCCACTGGGCCTCGCGCTCGGCGGGCAACCCTTCGCTGGCGGAGGTTCAAGCGCGGACGGGGGCAGCGGTGATGGGCGGGGTCGACCATCGCCGGACGATGCCCGGGGGAACGCCGGAGGAGGTGGCGGCGGAGGCGCGGGAGGCCATCGACGCGACGGGCGGGTGGCGGTTCCTGCTGGCGCCCGAATGCACTGTGCCTCCCGACACCCCGGCGGCCAACCTCCGCGCCCTCCGTGCCGCTGCGGAAGGGTAGAGGATTCCTCCTGTACGCCTCCGGCCTCGAGATGCCCGTGGAGGAGAACATCCTCCGTCGTGGGACGATAGAGAATTCCTCCTGGACGGCCCGTATATTCCGGGAATAGAATTCTCCCAATTTCCGTCACCGCAGGGCGAGAAAATGCCACTCTGGGGTTCCCGAAGAGAGCGGAAGAACGTTCGTGGCTCTCCGGAGGCGTCGCCGGTCATTGGGGCCAAGCTCCCCGCTCCAGTTGTGGTCGTCGACCTCGAACGACCGGGTTCTTTCCCCGCAGCGATCGGGTCGTCGAAGTTGCGCTCGTAACCCTCGACCCGACAGGGCAGGTGGAGGAACGATTCGACACCTTGGTGAATCCCGGGAGAGACCCGGGACCCGTGCGACGCCACGGGATACGTCCCAGGGACCTCGTCGATGCGCCGGAGTTCGGGGACATCGCCGGGCAAGTCGCAGCGCGGCTCGACGGCCGTTTGCTCGTCGCGCACAACGCGCGCTTCGACGCGGAATTCCTCGTGTCGGAATTCCTGCGCATCGGGGCTCCGCTGCCGACCCTGCGTGGCATTTGCACGCTGGAACTGGCACGGAGAAAGCTGGATGCGGCCAACTATCGTCTGCCGACCCTCTGCGAACGTTGCTGCCTGCCGCCGAGCTCCTGGCATGTGGCTGCCGACGATGCCGAGGCGACCGTTCGTCTCTTCCTCCACCTTTTGCAGCGGAATCCGCGCCCGACCGTTCTGGAGGCCGCGACCATCCGGCAGCCGAGCCCTGGGAGCGATTGGCCGCGAATCCCGGTCAGGGGTCGGCCGAAATCGCGCACTTCCTCCCCAGGGCCCGAACGCACGCCACTCGCTGGCATGTTCGACCGGGTCCCCACACCTCGCCATGAGAGTCCAGGTGCGCATGCGTACCTCGAGCTCCTCTCGCGGGCCCTGGAGGACCGCAGCCTGACGCCGGAGGAGGAGCGAGCTCTTGCCGAGGTGGCGCTGTCGTGGGGCCTCACTTCCGAGACGCTCGCCGAGCTCCACCGGGGGTTTCTCCGCTCGGCAATCGCTTACGCCTGAAGGACGGCCGCATTTCGGACGAAGAGCGAGAGTATCTGTGGGACGTGTCGCGCCTGCTGGACGTGCCGGGTGAGGAGCTCGAGGCGTTGGTGCAGGACGCACGGCGGATGCCCCCGCGCCGCCTGCCGCCGGGCTGCAGCTTACTCCCGGGATGAGCGTTTGTTTCACCGGGGGAATCGATGTGCCGCTACAAGGGGGAGTACCTCACTCGCGAAATGGCCGAGAGGCTCGCGCGCAGGGCGGGATTGGTCGTGAGAGACTCGGTGACGAAGAAGCTCGACCTCCTCGTGTGTGCGGACCTCTATTCGGAATCGACGAAGGCTCGGAAGGCGAGGCAATACGGAATCCCGATGGTGGAAGAGAGGGAGTTCTGGGCGCTCCTGGGGATCGAAGGGATAGAGGCCGGGTAGCGTCCTCTTGAAGGCGGCCGAGCCCTCAGCGGTTCGCTCGCTGTCCTGAAGAGCCCCGGGGTCGACGCCGAGGTCAGAACCGGCTCGGCCGACCACGGCGCCCGCTGGAGGGAGGAGCGCTCGGCCGAGTGGCCGACACCCCCGGCGCCCGGACTGCGAATCCGGCGCTCCCCTGCCCGGGAGCGCCGAGCCACGGCGCGCTCCTAGGCGCGGCTCCCCGGCAGCAGCGGGGAGAGCCAGGCGATGAAGCTCGCGGGGCTTCGCGTCTGCAGGTAGAACCGCCCGGGCCCGGTGAGCTTGCACACCAGCCCCTCCCCGCCGAGGATGGTCGATTTCCAGCCCCCTGCGCGACCGACCTCGTACTTCACGGACCCATCGAACGCCACCATATGCCCGGTATCGACGGTGTACCGCTCGCCGGGCTCGAGGTTCACCTCGTAGATGGCGCCGAAGCTGGAAAGCCACACCGTCCCCTGTCCGGTGCACTTGAGGAGGAAGAGTCCCTCGCTCGAAAAGAACGTCTTCGCGCCGCCCCACGAGGTGTCGAGCTTCACATCGGGCGTTGCGGCGAGGAAGGAGCCGGATTGCACGAAGAGCGGCTGGTCGACGATGGGCAGCGCGATGACGTCGCCAGGGAGCGCGGGTGCGACCGTCACGTGCGCCGGGCGCTCGGCTGTGAAGGTGTTGATGAAGAAGCTCTCGCCGCCGAGGATGGTGCGTTTCAGGCCGGCCATCAGCCCTCCCCGCACGTTGGTATCCATGCGGATGCCGTCGGACATACTCACCATGGCGCCAGCCTCCACCTGGATGGACTCGCCGGCGTCGAGGTAGATGAGGGCGAGCGCGAATGACGGGCTGTACCGGATTTCGTACCGCATGGCGTCCTCCAGGAGCGTGTGCCGCGGGTTCGGCAGGCCACGGCCTGAGGGGTATCCTATCCGCAACCTTGGCGCCGGGGAACGGGCCTACACAGGCGGCCGGAAGGAGCCTGCCCGATGACCGAACGTCTCGACGCTTACCGCGAACGCCTTCGGGGCTTCCTCCCCGACCTCCTCGGCGTCCGCCTCCTTGAAGTCTCGTCCGAACGCGTCATAGCGGAGCTCGAGGTTCGCCGCGAGCTATGCACGGTACCGGGCATCCTCCACGGCGGGGCGATCATGGCCTTGGCCGACACGCTCGGCGCGGTGGCGACGGTTGCGAACATCCCGCCGGGTGCCGGGACCACCACCATCGACTCGAAGAGCAACTTCTTCCTTCCAGGGCGCGAGGGAACGGTCGTGCGCGGCGAGACGACCGCGCTCCACAAGGGCCGCCGCACGATGACCTGGCAAACTCGGGTCACCGACCCCGACGGGAGGCTCTTGGCCGTCGTGACCCAAACGCAGCTGATCTTGCCGCCGGAGGGCCCCTGAAGCTGGTACCTTCGCCCGGAAGGGAGTTGCAGTCATGCGCGTCCGCGAACTGGGGCACGTCGTCCTCTATGTCCGCAACCTCGAGCGCTCGCGCCGGTTCTACCGCGACCTCTTGGGATGGGAGGAGGTCGCTCTTGGGCGAACGGGCCGCGCTCTACTCCTTGGGGAGGACACACCACGAACTTCTGCTCATCGAGGTTGGCGAAGGGGCTAACCCCGTCCCGCTGTCTCCGCGGGTCGGGCTCTACCACATCGGGCTGAAGATCGGTGACAGCGACGAGGAGCTGCGCGAAGCCGCACGCCAGCTCCGGGAGGCGGGCGTGCCTGTTGTCGGCACTGCCGACCACACGGTGACGCACAGCCTCTACGTACTCGACCCCGACGGGAACGAGGTGGAGCTGTACGTGGACGTCCTGCCGGCAGAGCGCTGGCGCGAGGAGCCCGAACTCATCCTTTCGCCGGTGCGGCCGCTGCGGCTGTAGGACGCCCGGCTAGCGGGACGCGTCGGCGGCGCGGGCGTGCTCCGCGATGGCGTCCAGGATCTGCGGCCAAAGCTGGCGGGGCAGGTCGTGCCCCATTCCCGGGAAGGTGACCAGCTTCGCACCCGGAATCGCCTCGGCGGTGGCGACGCCGCCACTGAGGGTCACGAGCGGGTCGTCCTCGCCGTGGATGACGAGCGCCGGGACACGCACCGAACGGAGCGCCTCCGTCCGGTCGCCGGTGGCGAGGATGGCCACGAGCTGGCGGGCCGTGCCGATGGGGTACCAGCACCGGTCGTAGGCTGCCGCTGCTTGCGCCCGCAGCTCGGCTTCGTCGCGCGGGTAGGCCGGCGAGCCGATGACCCGCCACGTCCGCACGGCCTGCTCGATGGCCTCCTCGCGCGTGGGCGGCGGCGGAGCGAGCAGGGCGGCAATGGCCTCGGGCTTCGGCTGGCCGACGTTCGGGTTGCCGACAGTCGACATAATAGAGACCAGCGACCGTAGCCGCTGCGGGTGGGCGACCGCCAGGCATTGCACGATCATGCCGCCCATGGACGCCCCCACGGCGTGGGCGCGCTCGATAGCCAGCGCGTCGAGCAAGCCGGCGGCGTCATCGGCCATGTCCCAGAGCGTGTAGGAAGCGGTCGAGTGGTCGCCCGCCAGCGCCTTCTGGGTGTCGGGCTCGGGGCCGCCCTCGATCTTCGTGGAGAGGCCGACGTCGCGGTTGTCGTACCGGATGACGAAGAAGCCGCGGTCGGCCAGTCCGCGACAGAACTCCTCCTCCCAGAGGATGAGCTGGGCGCCGAGCCCCATCACCAGGAGGACCGGAGGGTCGGCAGGATCCCCGAAGGTTTCGTAGTAGAGATCGATTCCGTTGGCGTGGGCGTAGGGCATTGCGAGGGAACGTTACGGCGCGGGAAGCTTCCCTGGCAAGGGAGGCGCTCGTCCCTCCCGAGGAGTGTCTCTCCAAGGCATAATCGGCGGTCGAGGCGAATCCGATTCACGAGAGAATCGAATGTGGGAAGAGGGTCGGTTGGCGCCCGACCAAACCGTCACCTCCGGAGTGTCGGGCCGCCAGGTTCGGCTCCGCCAGCCGGGCGCGGCCCTCCTTCTCACCTTCGCCAACCGGACGAATGCCGACCGGGCGACGTGCGCAGGACGGCGCTTCGGGAGCGTTTCCCGGACCCCTCCGCGGTCGTCATCGCCAGCGTGGGCGACGTCAGCGGCGTGCCGCGCCCGATGCGCACGACGGCGGAGGGAGCCTTGGCCAACCGCTACCGGGAGCTGGCGGCAGCGCTCGGGCCAGGGCGCGACCCCGCCCGGTTCCTGGTGATGTGCCCCGCTCAGGGCGGGAAGTTGCCCTCGGCGTCCGGGCTCTCCGGCCTGGAATCGAGGCTCGGCGTCGCGGTGGTCGATGCGTTGGGCGGAACCGTGGGAACCGCTGCGGGCGATGACCTGCTGCCCACCGTGGAGGCTCTCGTAGCGCGGCTCCTCTCCTGAGCGGGCGGAGGCCGTTTTCGGCGAGAGCGCGAGAGGAGAAGGCGGGTACACTGGCGGAAAACGAACGCCAGGAGTCGCCCGCGATGGAGTTCGAGCTGAGCGAAGAGCACCGGCTCATCAAGGAAACCGCCCGTCGCATCGCCCGCGAAGTGATCGCCCCTCGAGCCAAGGAGGTCGACGAGACCTGCGAGTACCCGGAGGACTTCTTCCAGGCCTTCAAGCAGGCGGGGCTCTTGGGGATGGCCATCCCCGAGGAGATGGGAGGGACGGGGAACGGCATCCTCGCCCTCTGCCTCGCCATCGAGGAGGTGGCGAAGTACGAGTGCGGCGCCGGCCTCATGCTCGTCCTCTCCGGGCTGCCCACGCGCCCCATCGTCCTCGGGGGCACGAAGGAGCAGCGGCAGCGCTGGCTACCGGCGGCCGCCCGGGGCGATATCCGCGGGGCCTTCTGTCTCACCGAGCCGGATCACGGCTCCGACGCGGCGAACCTCGAGACCCGCGCCGTCCGCGACGGCGACGACTACATCCTGAACGGGAACAAGGTCTACATCTCCGGAGGAACGGTCGCCGACTTCCTCATCGTCTTCGCGCGAACGGGCGGGCCCGGAGCGAAGGGCATCAGCGCCTTCGTGGTCGATGCCAAGTCACCAGGGGTCCGCATCGACCGCACCGACGACAAGATGGGCGTGCGGAGCGTGCCCACGGCGCATTTCAGCTTCCAGGATGTGCGCGTGCCGGCCGAGAACCTGCTCGGAGGCGAAGAGGGCCGCGGCTTCAACACGGCGATGCTCACCCTGAACTGCATGCGGCCGACCGTGGGTGCCCGGGGCATCGGCCTGGCCGAGGGGGCGCTCTCCTACGCCCTCGAGTGGGCGCGGCAGCGGAAGGCGTTCGGACAATCGGTCATCGACTTCGAGGCGATCCAGTTCATGTTCGCCGACATGGCGATCGAGATCGAAGCGGCGCGGATGCTCGTCTACCGCGCAGCTTGGCTCGTGGACCAAGGGAAGTACACGCGCGAGTACGCGCACCATCTCTCCATCGCGAAGGCATTCGCGACCGAGATGGCGAACCGGGTGGCGTTCAACGCCCTGCAGGTCCTCGGAGCCCAGGGGTACATGAAGGACCACCCACTCGAGCGGCACTACCGCGATGCCCGGCAGCTCATGATCGTAGAGGGCACGAGCCAGATTCAGCGGGTCGTCATCAGCCGGGCGCTCATCGACCGGACGCTCGTCTACGGCTGAGGTTCCTGGGGTCCCGATGCCGGAAGGGCTCGCGGTCGCAGCTACCGCCCTCGGGATCTTCGCGTTGCGCGTAGTGGGCGTGGCGCTCGGGACGGTTCGGGTGCTGCTCACGAACCGGGGGATGGAGCTCTGGTCGGCCGCCCTGGGGTTCGCCGAGGTGCTCGTGTACGTAGTGGCCATCGGCGCGGTGGTGCGCGACCTTACGGACTGGCCGGCGCTGCTGGCGTACTGCAGCGGCTTCTCCGTGGGCACGATCGTGGGCATCCGCATCGAGCGTCGGCTGGCTGTGGGGTACGTGAACGTACGTGCGGTCTCCCCGCGGCGGGCGCGGGAAGTGGCGGAAGCGTTACGGACGGAAGGGTTCGGCGCCACCCTGAGCTGGGGCGAAGGCCGCGACGGAAGTGTGGGCATCGTGCACACCCTGGCGCCGCGCAAACTCGCCCCGCGCGTCACGGCGCTCGTGCAGGAGGTGGACCCCGACGCGTTCCTCGTGGTGGACGAAGCGAGGGAGGTGGCTCGGGGCTGGCTCCCGGGAGCGACCGCCGAAGGGCCGCCGGCACCTCAGAGCGCCGGCCCCGCGTCCAGGCCCTCCACCAGCCGGCGTAGCAGCTCCGAGAGCGCCGCGACCTCGGGAGCCGAGAGAACCGAGTAGAACGTCTCCCGCAGGCTCCGCTGGTACACCGGCAACGCCCGCTGGAACACGCCCTCCCCCGCCGTGGTGAGGGTGGCGCGGATGGCGCGGCGGTCGTCGTTGGCAGGGCTCCGCGCGACCCACCCCTGGGCTTCGAGCCGGTCGACCAGGCGGGTGAGGCCGCTCTTGCTCATGTGCAGGGTTTGGGCGAGGCCGTTCATGCGATAGCCGCCGGGAGCTGATGCGAGCGCGGCCAGGGCACGGAACTGAGGCATCGATAGGCCGCACTCCTCCGCGAGGTCGCGTTCGATGTGAGCGACGAGGCGCGCATGTGCCTCGTCGAGGAGGCGCCACGCCTCGTCGCCGGTCCCGATGGCGGATTGGGCAGCCATTGTCCCGCATCGTATCGGGGAGATGGGCGGCAACAAGTAGGGGATTCCCGTAAAGGTTCGACATCCGTTGCAACGCCAGTCGTCACTGCAGGCGCACGAGTGCTAAATAGGGTCGGGAATTCCGGCCATGTGATGATATTTGCGCCGCAGATCGTTGCGGCAACAACTATTCGTGCACGGCAAATCTCGCCGCGAGCCGCCGGATCTCTTCCGCCACCAGGCCGGGCGCCTCCATCGGAATGAAGTGCGTGTGCTCCGGAAGCTCCATGTCCTCGCCCATCGCGAACCGGCGAGCGAGGTCGGGGGCTGTGGGAGAAGCCGACATGTCGGTGCCGACCGCCTCGGCGCCGCGGGGCCGAGCCCGCAGCACCTTCACGGGGATGCGGACCCGCGCGATCTCCGGGTAGATGTTCCTCCCCCAGCTCCCGGCGTAGATGGAAGCCTCCACTGCCGGCGGGCAGGCGAGCGCGTACCCGTGTCCGGAAGGGCTGGGGAGTAGCCCGTGCCGGCAGTAGTCCCAGAGCACAGCGCGGTCCCAGCGCGAGAAGGGTTCTCGGCTGGCGAAGCGCTCGAACATCTCCTCTGGCGACCCCCATTCGTTCCGGCGTCGGGCGGCGAAGTGCTCGCCCGCGAATCGTTCCCGCCCGTACACCGCCTCGGGCAGGATGACCGGGTCGATGAGGAGGAGGGCGGCGAAGGCCTCCGGCCGGTGGGCCGCCGCGTACGTGATGGCGTGGCCGCCCTTCGAGTGCCCCGCAGCGATGCACCGTTGCAGTCCGAGCGCGTCGACGATCGCGATGACGTCCTCGCCGAACCAGCGCCAGTCGTACGGGGGCGCGGGCTTGCTGCTACGGCCGTGGCCGCGGAAATCGAAGGCGATGGCCCGCATCCCGGCCAGGCGTCGCACCACCTGGTCCCAGACGCGGCCGTGGAAGCCGGTCGCGTGAGCGAGGAGCACGGTCGGCTCCTCGCCAGGCCATTCGTAGACGGCGAGGTCGCCTTCGGCAGCGGGGACACGGAAGATCCTCGGTTCGCTCATACGCCTCATGCTAGGGATTCGCTTCGGGCGAAGGAACACGGACTGCCCGGCCGTGCTACGCTCGCGGCGTGGAAATGGAGGCGCTCCTCGAACGGCTGGCGGCAACGCCTCGGCGGCTCGCCCAGCTCGTGGCCGACGCCTCGGACACTGCGCTAGACACTGCGCCCCCAGGAGCGTGGTCGGCGCGGGAGGTGCTCGCCCACCTCCGGGATATGGAGGTGGCGGTGTGGCGGACCGGTTTCGCGCGCATCCTCATCGAAGAGGAGCCGGAGCTTCCTGCCTTCGACGAGGCGGCCTGGGCGCTTCGCCGCCGGCGCAGCCGAGACCGGAAGGAGCAGCTCTTGGGCGACTTCGCCCTGCAGCGTCAGGCGCTCCTCAACGCGGCTGCCCAGCTCGAAGCGGAGGACTGGGAGCGGCGGGGCCGGGTCGCCGGAGGGAGAGAAGTCTCCCTCCGGGCGTGGCTCGCGGCTGTGGCTGCGCACGATGATGAGCACTTCGCCCAGCTCGAGAGCCTGCTCGGCTACACCCATGCGCAGGCCATGGAACGGCGGCGGCGATGGGCCGAAGAGTGGCGGCCCTGACCACCCCTTCCCGGTGCTGATCGTTTGCGAAGTTCGAATCAGCCGTTCCACCGCGGCCCGCTTTATGCCACAATCCCCGCGCCATCCGAATCCCTGCGTGCAAGGGGGTATCGCTGTGGTCCGCGCCCGTTCCCTCGCCGTTCTCTTCCTGGTTGGAGCGGTCGTCATCCCTGCCGCGTGCGGCGGCGGCGGGGGCGGCCAGGAGGAGGGGGACCTGAGCACTCTCCCCACCCTCACGCCTACGCCCGTGCGCACACCGAAGCCCCGTCCCAGCCCGGTGGAGGGCGCCTTCGGCGGCAGCGGCACTCCGCTCCAGACCCAAGCCCGGGTGGCGACGGTCAGCGGCGCGGAGCGCATCACCTTCGCCTTCGAGGGGGACCTCCCCGGCTACCGCGTGGAGTACGTCGACGAGGTGAAGCGCTGCGGATCCGGAGAGAGCGTGTCCCTCCGTGGCAGCGCCTTCATGCTCGTGACCTTCGAGCCGGCCGCTGCCCATGACGACGACGGCAAGGTCACCGTGCCGGCCACGAAGGTCCGCGGCTTCGGGAGCGTGGTGCTCGAAATGGAGCTGGTCTGCGACTTCGAGGGGCAGGTTCAGTGGGCTGTGGGGGTCGTCGATAACCAGCCCTTCACCGTCACGACAGCCCAGAACCCCTCGGCCCTCATCATCGACGTCTCGTCGCGGCGCTGAGGCCGCTGGAGGCGGCGGCAGCGGACTGGTAGACTGCCGCCGCCGGCCTCGCCGAGCCCCGTTCGCGTTTTCGGAGGTGGCCCAGTGGAAACCTCGCCGCGCCTCGCCGGCTTCTCCGCCGCGCGCTTGGAGCGCATCACCGAGCACCTGGAGCGCCACTACATCGAGCCGCAGAAGATCGCGGGCTGCCAGGTCCTGGTGGCCCGCCGGGGCGTCCCAGCCTACTTCCGCTCCTTCGGCTTCATGGATTTGGAGCGGCGCCGCCCGATGCGGGACGACACCATCTTCCGCATCTATTCGATGACGAAGCCCATCACCTCGGTCGCCCTCATGCAGCTCTTCGAACGGGGGCTCTTTCAGCTGAACGACGCCGTGTACCGGGTGCTGCCCGAGTGGCGGCAACAGCAGGTCTACGTGTCCGGCGAGGGCGAGGCGATGGTAACGCGCCCGCCGGCGGGGCCCATGACCTTCCGCCATCTCCTCACCCACACGGCGGGCCTCTCCTACGGCTGGAGCGACCATCCGGTCGACAAGCTGTACCGCGCGAGGGGGATCGTCCGCCAGCGCGGGGCGACGCTCCGCAGCTTCGTCGAGGCGCTGGCAACGGTGCCGTTGTTCTACGACCCTGGCACCCGATGGATGTACTCCTATGCCACCGACGTCTGCGGCTACCTCGTAGAGGCGCTCTCAGGCCGGCCGTTCGACCAGTACCTGGAGGAGGAGATCTTCGAGCCGCTGGGGATGCGCGACACGGCGTTCTGGGTGCCGCCGGAAAAACGGGAGCGCTTCGCCGCCAACTACGAACGCACGGCGGAGAAGACGCTGCGCCTGGCCGACGACCCCGAATCGAGCCCGTACCTGGAGCGGCCGACCTTCCCCTCGGGCGGCGGCGGGTTGGTGGGAACGACGGCCGACTACTTCCGCTTCTGCGAAATGCTGCGCCGCCGAGGAGAGCTGGACGGCGTCCGCATCCTCGGCGAGCGAACCCTGGAGCTGATGACCGAGAACCACCTCCCCGGCGGCGGGGATCTGGCGAGCGTGGCCCTCGGCGCTTTCTCCGAGACGCCGTATTCGGGTATCGGCTTCGGGCTCGGCTTTGCGATGACCATCGACCCGGTTGCGGCGGGCTCGCCGGCCCGAGGGGATTTCTACTGGGGCGGGGCTGCCTCCACCATCTTCTGGGTGGATTGGCGGGAGGACTTGGTCGTCATCTTCATGACGCAGCTCATGCCGTCGGCCACCTTCAACTTCCGCGGGCAGCTGAAGAACCTCGTGTACGCCGCCATCGAGGAGTAGGGCCGGCGCGGCTGCCCTGCCGAGCCCTCGGGGGCGGTTCCCTCCGAAGGCGGGGCATCGTACCCCGCTGAGCGGTCGCCCCCGCCCGGCGCCTGCCGCGTGCCCAGCTGCCGTCCCGCGGCCGCGGCTCGACCCCGCCGGAACGTGCCCGCGGAGTGCGGGCGGGCAGGCCGGAGATGAGGGCGCGCCTACCGATCGGTATACTCCTCCCGAACGGGGATCGTCGCGAAGGGGGCAATGGCCATGCGCCTCCCGAATTGGCTGGAAACGTCTATCGAACGCACCGCGTACCGCGGCCTGCTGCTCTGGGAGCGCCTCGAATCGGGGGTAGCCTTCCACCTCCTCGACCGGCGCTACCGCACCGACCCGTATCCCTTGTACCGCCGCCTGCGGGAGCGCGATCCCATCCACCGTTCCCGGGTAGCGGATTCCTGGGTCTTCTCCCGCTACGCGGACGTTTCCGCCATCCTCCGCGACCCGAGCCACTCGGCCGATGATCGGAACCGCCGCCGCTTCGAACGGGAGCGCCGGCGGCTGGAGCGGCGAGGGCTCGCGGACCCGGACCAGCGGCCGTCGTTCCTGCGCCTCGACCCGCCCGACCACACCCGTCTCCGGAGCCTGGTCGCCAAGGCCTTCACGCCCCGCCGGGTCCAGGAGCTGCGCCCCCGCATCGAGGCGATCGTCGATGGCCTTCTGACCGAGCTCGAGGAGAAGGGAAGCGTCGACCTCATCCACGATTTCGCGGTTCCGTTGCCCGTGACGGTCATCGCCGAGATGCTCGGCATTCCGCCCGAGGACCGCGCGCGGTTCCGGAAGTGGTCCGACGACCTGGCCGGCTCCCTCGATGCGAATCGCCCCGAGATCCTCGTCCGGGCCCGCCAATCGCGTCAGGAGCTGCGCGCTTACCTGGAGCCCATCGTGGAGGACCGCCGGCGGGCGCCGCGCGACGACCTCATCAGCGCGCTCGTTCAGGCGGAAGAGGCTGGGGACCGGCTCACGCGCGACGAGGTGTTCTCGACGATCATCCTGCTGCTTGTAGCCGGGAACGAGACGACCACGAACCTCATCGGCAACGGCATGCTCGCCCTCCTGCGGAATCCGGACCAGCTGGAACGGTTCCGCCGCGAGCCCGAACTCACCGAGAACGCCGTCGAAGAGCTCCTCCGGTACGACAGCCCCGTTCAGGCGACCTCCCGCATCGCGCTGCGCGACTTCGAGTATCAGGGGCGCCTCATCCGTAAGGGGCAAGCGATGGTGCTCCTGCTCGGCGCGGCGAACCGTGACCCCGAGGCCTTCCCCGACCCGGACCGCCTCGACATCGGCCGGACGGAGATCCGCCACTTCTCCTTCGGCCAGGGCATCCACTACTGCCTTGGGGCTCCGCTGGCTCGCCTGGAGGGGCAGATCGCACTGCGGAAGCTCGCCGACACCTTCGACCGCATCGAGCTCGCGGGCGAGCCGGAGTGGGGCGAGAACTTCATCCTCCACGGGCTCAAGCGGCTTCCGCTGCGCGTGGCCCGCACGTCGCACGTGGCGGTGGCGGCTCCTGCCTAGACGGGGTCTCCTGCCTCCCGGCCGCATCGGGGCGTGCTCGTGTTCGGGTGGCCAACGGGGGCCGTTCGCTGGTGCCGCACGCACGGTATCGAGCGAACGCAGAGGGGTTACCCTGGATACGACCTCGCTTCCTCAATGCACTGCCGCGAGGAAACCTTCGTGGGCCGAGGGCGGGACGCCGCGGGGTCCGTCGCGGCGACTACGGAACCGCCGCCTGCCGGCGGTGCGGCCATTCGGGCCCCGGTCGGGGGCACGGGGCCGTGTCCGATCGGGG
>DAOUCS010000123.1:0-15921 GCA_034431815.1 Dehalococcoidia bacterium | reverse complement strand
CCGATGCGGTGGGAGCCGTTGCCGGCTGCGGCGGGCTCGAACCGCTGAGGGGAAGGGGCCGGCGCCCAGCGGGCGCCGGCCCGGGAAGGCGCGGCTCGGGCCGTTAGGAGGGCTGCGCGGGCGGCTGCGGCGGCGCCGGATTCCGGAGGCCGGCGCCGAGCGTGCTCGGGAACACCCGTTCCAGCGAATCCAGGTCCCAGCCGCCCTCGCGGTAGATCGTCTTCTCGCGGTGCGGGATGCTCATCAGACTGATTTCGTTCCCGCCGACCAGGAAATCCCGGCCGTTCACGTTGGCGGCTGCATCGGTGCAGAGGTAGACGACGAGCGGCGCCACCATTTCCGGTTTCAGCGCCTCGATCTGGGCGATGACGCTTTCGGTCTGCGTGTCAACCTGCTGGCCGGCCTCGCGGGCCTGGCGGGCGCGCTCCATCGCCGCCCGGAGCTCGGGCGAGAGGGTCATGCGCGTGCCGGCGCGCGGGCGGATGGCGTTCACGGTCACACCGTACCGGCCAAGGTCGAGGGCCAGCGTTCGGGTAAGGCCGACGATGCCTTCCTTCGCAGCCGAGTAGTTCGCCTGGCCCATGTTCCCGAGGCCCGACTCGGACGAGGTGTTCACGATGCGCCCGCTCCGCTGCTGGCGGAATACCTGGGAGGCGAACTTCGTGACGGTGAAATGTCCCTTCAGGTGGACGGCGATCACCGCGTCCCACTCTTCCTCCGTCATGTTGAAGATCATCCGGTCGCGGAGGATGCCGGCGTTGTTGATGAGGATGTCGAGCCGCCCCCACGTATCGAGGGCGAGCTTCACGAGCTTCTCCCCGGTTGCCATCTCCGTGACGGAGTCGAAGTTGGGGACGGCGTCGCCTCCCATCTTCTTGATTTCGGCGACGACCTCTTCGGCCGGCGTCGTGTCCCGCCCTTCGCCGGCGACCGTGACGCCCGGGTCGTTGACGACGACCCGGCAGCCTTCCTTCGCGAGCAGGAGCGCCTCGGCGCGGCCAATGCCGCGCCCGGCACCGGTGACGATTGCGACCTTCCCCTCCAAACGGCCAGGCATGCGAGGAAAACCCCTTTCTCGGAATCGAATGGTTCGCTGCGGCCAATCGATGGCCCTTCCGGCGCGAAACTCTAACACGCGAGGGCGTGAGCTGCCACCGCCAAGCGATGGATGCATAGCCGCTGGCAATGTCTGGGGATCCCGTTGATGCGCCATACGCCGCCCCTCCGCACGATCCCCTCATGCCTGCCGTTCTCGCTGTTGCGCCTCACCCAGACGATGAGAGCTATCCCTTTGGCGGTCTGCTCGCGTTGCTCGCCCGTGCGGGCTGGCGTTGCTTCGTGCTTGCTGCCACGCTCGGCGAGGCAGGCGAGCGGCACGACGGCGGCTCGGATGTTCCGCTCGCCGCAGTACGCAGCGGCGAGCTCCGCGAGGCATGCCGTGTCTTGGGAGCCGAGCCGCCAATCCTCTGGAGCCTGCCCGACGGCGGGCTGGCGTCGCTCCCATCGCGCGGCGAGGAGCTCGCGGCGCTCGTTGCGGAACTCGGGGCTGAGGTCATCCTTTCGCTCGGCCCTGACGGCGCCTACGGCCACCAGGACCACCTGGCGGTCCACCGGTGGACGCGGGAAGCGGCGGAGCGTTCGGGCGCTGCGCTCCTGGAGGCGACGTTCGCCCCTGGTCTCTTCCTTCCGCAGTACGAGCGCTGCCGCTCTGGCGGTCTGTTGGGCGACGCGCCTCTGATTCGCCCTCACGAGCTGGGGTCCGCGAACCCAGACATCGTGCTACCCCTTACGCCTGAACTTCGGTCGCTCAAGCGCGCCGCAATCGCCGCCCACCGCTCGCAGCTCCCCGGGGGCGAGCCCGAAGCGCTCTTTCCGCGCGGAATCGTCGAGACGCTGCTCGAACGGGAGGCGTTTGCCGTCCCGCGGGGAGGACCTGCGGTCGATGCCCTTCGCCGGCTCGTTCGCTCACGTGGCGTCTGAGGCCGCGGCCGGCCCGCGCCGATTGAAGCGGGGAGCGGCCGCATCGGGTCCCTCGGCGACGATAGCTTCCACGGCGTCGGCTGCGGTCCGCACGGTTTCGCGGAGCGTCTCGAGCTCCTGCGGCGGGGGGACCGAAAGCACGTAATCGGCGACAACGTCGGGGTCCCAGCTCGGCTCGCCGTTGACGGTGGGCCGTCCGATGCCGATGCGGACTCGGACGAAGTCGGCGCCGACGGCGGCCACGATGCTCTTGAGCCCGTTGTGACCGCCGTGGCCGCCCCCCTTACGGATTCGCAGCGCGCCGACCGGAAGGTCCAGGTCGTCGTAGACGACGACAAGTCGTTCGAGGGGAACCCCGGTCCAGGCGAGCGCCTGGCGGACGGCTTCGCCGCTACGGTTGACGAAGGTTCGGGGCTTCACGAGAGCGACGGCGGTGTCTTCGAGGCGTCCAACCGCGATGGCCATCGTCGAGCCGGTGGTCTTCGGGCGCACGCCGGCCCGGCGGGCGAGCTCATCGACCACCCAGAAGCCGATGTTGTGACGGTGGCGCGCGTACTCCTCGCCCGGGTTGCCCAAGCCGACCACCGTCCATTCGGCCGGGAAGCGCGGCATGCCGGGTGAGCGGAGGAAGCGGGGCACCACGGGGCTCATGGTGCCGGGCCCGAAGCGCAGGCGCCACCTAGGGCGCTACACTGCAGGGAGTCCGGCCAACGAGGAGTGTGGATGGCGACGCAGGCGCAGGTCGACGAACTCCTGGCGAAGATGGCGGCCGAACGAGCCCGGCTGGTGGACGTGGTGCGTTCCCTCTCGCCCGAGGCGCTCCGCTGGGCACCCCTCGACGCCCAGGGCGAAGCGGAATGGACGCCGCTCGAACAGCTCGCCCACCTCGCCGAGATGGAGCGCACCTACGACGCCTGGGTGCAGGCGGCGCTCGAATCCGACAACCCGGACCTCTCGCTCATCCCGTGGCAGCGGGTGGAAATCCCCGTCGAGGATGCCCTCGAGGCGAGCCTGGACGACCTCCTGACCCAACTGGAGCGGGAGCGGGCGCGGACGCTCGAACTCATCCGCTCGATGACGCTGGACGCGTTCGACCGCACGGCCACGAGCCCGCTCTTCGGGACGCTCACTGTCCTGCAATGGTTGCGTTCGTTTTATCGTCACGATCGGCAGCACATCGCCCAGATCCTCGGAATCCCGAGCGACTACCGCCCGAATTTCCTCGGCGGTCGGGAACCCGACCAGCGGCGGCGCCGGCACCCGGCGTGAGGCCGGCTACGCCACCTGGACGGTCCGTCGCGCCTCCGGTTCGCGGCCGATGGGCCGTACGACGCCGCACCGCTCGCAGCGCGCGATGCGCACCGCCTTCGTGCGCACTTCGACTTCGTAGCGCCAGGTGTGGAGACAGGCTGTTCGGTCCATGCCTCTAGCCTCGCGTGGCCGTGTGAACGGCGCGTTTCCGTTCGGGGGCGCGGGAGTGCCCTGCGGCGCCCGTTCCGTTGCCCAGCTTGGCGGCGGAATCTATAGTACGTTTCCGTTGGCCTATGCTTATCGACCTGCACGCCCACACCTGGCCCCGTTCGCACGATAGCGTTCTTAGCCCGGATGACCTCATCGTTCGCGCGAAGCAGGCTGGATTGGACGCGATTTGCTTTACCGAACACGACACTGTGTGGGACTACCAGGCGATCGAAGAGCTTCGCGCAAAACATAACTTTTTGGTGCTCACCGGCGTGGAGATCAGCACCGACGATGGGCACATGCTCGTCTTCGGCATCGACAAGTACGTCTTCGGGATGCACCGCGTTCGCGAGCTCGCCTCGTACGTGGAACGCTGCAACGGCGTGATGATCGCCGCTCACCCCTATCGGCGGCAGATGCCTTGGTTCAGCCGCAGCGAGGAGGAGTACCAGGCTGCGCTCGAAAAGGCGGCTCGCAACCCGGCCTACCAGTATGTCCAGGCGCTCGAAGAGCTGAACGGTCGGGGGAGCGACAAGGAGAACGAGTTCTCTCGCCGGCTGGCCGACATGCTGAACCTGAAGGGGACGGCAGGCACGGACTCCCACGCCATCAGCGACATCGGGAAGTGCGCTACCTACTTCGAACGCGAGATCCGGGACGAGCGGGAGCTGATCGCGGAGCTGAAGGCAGGGCGCTTCGAGGCGGTCGACCTTCGCACCGGGAAGCCGCTGTTCACCCGCAGGCCCACGGACGCCTAGCGCACCGATGGTCCGCCTCGAGGTTGCGCCGCCTGCTCGGGTGCGCTCACGCCGGATGCCGGCGCGCGCCGACGGTGGGCATCGAAACATCTGATAGGCGGCCGGCTCGTGCTGCGCTTCACACAGCGCAAGCCGAATTGTAGTATCGCGAGGGACCGCCGGATGGGCGGCCGCTAGCTCCGCGAACGAAACGAGAGGAGTCAGCATGGCGTACGTCATCACCTCCCCGTGCATCGACGTCCAGGACCAGTCCTGCGTCGAGGTCTGCCCCGTCGACTGCATCTACTTCGACGAGGGCGAGGATCGCATGCTCTACATCAATCCCGACGAGTGCATCGACTGCGGCGCTTGCGAGCCCGCCTGCCCGGTTTCGGCAATCTTCGCCGAGGACGACGTCCCGGACGCGGAGAAGGAGTACATCGAGCTCAACCGGAAGTGGTTCGAGGACAAGGCCGCTGTCCGCGCGCGCGTCAACGAACTGAAGCCTCCGGCCTGAGCCATTCGCCAAAGCGAACGAGGCAGGCTGAGCCGCCCCCGGCGGGCGGCTCGGCCTTTGCGTTGACCATCTCCTCCCATCCGATACCCTGAGGTTCAGCGCTGCGTATCGAGCGCGGCGCGAAGGAGTGACCCCATGGCCACCCGTGCGACTCTCACTGCTGCTCCCCGGTCCATCCTCGGGAAGCAGGTGAAGCGGCTGCGGCAGCAGGGCCTGCTGCCGGCGAACGTGTACGGTCGCGGGCTCGAAAGCCTCGCCATTCAGCTCGATGCCCGCGAGTTCCTGCGCACCGTGCGCGCTGCAGGCGTCCGCAGCATGTTCGAACTGAAGGTCGAAGGTGAGCCGCAGCCCCGCTTCGTCCTCATCCGCGCCCTGCAGCGTGAAGGGGGCACGGGCGACCCCATCCACGTCGACTTCTACCAGGTAGACCTCAATCGCCCCATCCTCACCAGCGTTCCGCTGCGCGTTGTGGGCGAGGCCCCTGCCGTGCGGGACCTCGCCGGCACGCTGCTCGTGGCGCTCGAAACCGTCACGGTTCGCTGCCGTCCCCTCGACCTGCCCGAGGCGATCGAAGTCGATGTGTCGAAGCTTGCCAGCTTCGACGCCACCATCACCGTTGGGGACCTCGCGGCCCCTCCGGGCGTCGAGATCGTGACCGACCCGTCGACGCTCGTGGCGACCGTCAGCCCGCCGCGCTTGCGGCTCCGCGGCGACGAGGCAGCGGCGGCCGGCGTGGCGGAAGGCGCCGAGGCTGCCGAGGAGTAAGCCCTCGTGGCGAGCGGGCGCACGTACCCGGCGCCCTTGCGGGAGGCAGCGCTCGCGTTCTTCGTGCAGTGGCATGGGCGGCACTACGCCCGCTCCGTGTCGGTCGAGCACGTCGAAGCTCTTTCCGACGAGCTCGCCGTCGCACAGCTGCTCATTGGACGGCGATGGCGGCTGACGGCAGCAGTCATCAATCTCGCCGCGTCGGAAGCGACGTATCAATCGGAGCTGAGCCGGGCCGCTCTTGAGCGCCGCCTCGATGCTGCCGGCCTTCCCGTCATCGTCTGGGCGCCCCGGGGGGCGCCTCTGCCCTTCGATGAACCGGCGCTTTCCGAATTCGCCGCTGCAGTGGAGGAGGCGAAGCCGACCGGGGACGGACGCCTCGAAGCTCGGCTGCCCGTCACGCTCTACCTGAGGCGGACGGCCACGACTGGCTCTGTGGTGACTGCGTTCGGAGCGTTTGCGGATCACTGGGCGCAGTTCACGAACCGCGTCCCTGGTACGTTCCAGCTTGATTCGCGCGCCCTTCACCGGCTCCCCGCCGACCCCGGCGAGCGCGAGGCGCTCGTGGAGCGCATCGTGATGGCGGCCCAGCAGTCCGAGGTCGACGAGGGGATCGAGCTCTCCGCCTTCGATGCCTGGACGGTGACGCTCCTCGACGGCGGGCGTGCCTACGTCGTCGCCTCGCCCCAGGAGCCGTCGGACGAGCTCTCGGCTTCCCAGCGGAGGACGCTCCGGCGGCTGTTGGGCGAAGCGCGCGAGGCGGTGCGCGACCCGGCCGATGCCCGTGCGCTGGCGGTCCTCACGGTGAGCACGTATGCCGAGGGGGAGCGCGTCTCCTGGGCACTGCGGGGTATCGATCCAGGGCTGTACGGCGAGTTCGATCTGCTGACGGTGCTCGCGGACGGTCTGGTGAAGCCTGTCCTCGAGCCGCCCCGCGGCGCTCTGCCCTGGGACGCTCCTTTCGGACCGCCCGGGCGCACGTAGCGGCTACGTGGCGGCCCCTCCAGCAGCGCCCCGCCATTCAGCGGCGGTTCCGCGGTACGCCTCGACCCACAGGCGGAGGCTGTCGAACGCCGCAGCGAGGAACGTTTCGGGGTCGCGGAATTCGGGCACCCACGTCGCGGTGCCGGCCCGGCTTGCGAGGAACACGGCCGGCTGGTCAGCTGCGGGCCGGTAGGGAGCGTTGCTGATGGCCGTCCTCACCCGTTCTGCGCACTCGGCCGCGCCCCGGGCCGGGCAATCGACGAGCAGCACGCCAAAGTGGTTCTCCCCAATTCGGGCGACGATGTCACTGGCCCGGGTCGTGAGCAGGATCCGGGAGGCCACTGCCCGCCTCCAGCCGGGATCGACGGTCGCTGCCTGGTTCCGCGTCAGAGGCTCGACCTCGACGACGAGCAGCGAGCAGTTCGATGGCGAACGCTGGAGGCGAGCGATCTCCCTTTCGATCGCCTCGAGCAGGTAGAGGCGGTTCGGGAGGCCGGTTTCCGGGTCGGTGCGGCTCCAGGCGTCGGTAGTGTGCGCCTCCGGTTGGGGCCGCCGCTGTTCGCCGCCTGGCCGTCGGATGCGAAACACGCGCTTCCTCCCTTCTCCAATGCTCTCAGGCCACCGACGGGCCGTCGTCCCCTTGGCCAGTGAACGCCGCCAACGGCAGGGGCACTGTCCTCGGCTGCCGGAGCTGCTCGGCTGCCCGTTCCCAGAGCTCCGCTGGGTCCGGAGATTCGGCCGCGGCTACCGCGATGCTGACCGCCGCGGGGAGCTCGCCGGGCATCTGGCTCGACTGTTCCACCTGGTGGGCGACACGGCGGGCGACCCTGAGGGCGAGATCGATGCCCGCACCCCCAAGCGCCACCGCGAAGCGTCCCCCTTCCAGGCGCGCCGCCAGGTCTCCCGTCCGGATCGAACTGGCCAGAATCCTCCCGATCCGGCGGAGCATCCGGTCGCCGGCCTCCCTGCCGTGCACCTCGTTCACCACGCGCAGCCCCACCACGTCGAAGAGAATCAGCGCCGCCGACTGGCCGCGGCTGCGGGCGTCCGCGCAGAGCGAGGCGAACTCTTCTTCGAACGCGGGGCGGTTGGAGAGACCGGTGAGCGGGTCGGTGCGGGCCTCCCGCTCGAGCCAGCGGAGCATCGTGTCGCGGTGACGGAGCCGTCGCTGCTGCCGCACGGCGGCTCGTACCGCTCCTGCCGCTTCCGGCGTGCCGAGCGAAGCGCGCCCGATGACGGGCAGGGGCGACGGCGCGCCGTTCTCCTCCTCGCGGATGAGCACGACCGCGAGGTCGGGATACCGCTCGACGACGCTTCGCAGCTCCTCGTGTTCCTCCCACACGGGTTCGGCGACGAGCAGCGCATCCCACGGGCGGCGGCCGATGAGGCGGGCCGCATCTGCGGCCGAGCGGGCGCTCTGCACCATCCAATCCGGGTCTGCACCCGCGACGGCGCGGAGTGCAGCGCGCGCAGCCGCGGCATCGCGCTCGACGACCAGGACGCGAAGCTGGGCGATGTCGGTGCGGATTCCCGTCCCGATGGTCATGGTTCCCGCCTCTTCACGTAAGGAACATCGGCAGGAACCCCATCGTTCAGGAGGGTCGGGGTCAGGAACAGGGCGGAGATGGTGACAGGTGCGAGTCGAGGTGGGTCAGTCGAAGAGCGGTCCGCCGGGGTCGATCACGCTTCCGTCCACGCCGATGACGGCCGGGCGCTCCTCACAGTAGCCTTCGCTCTCGCACTTATCGAAGAGGAACGCGCGCCGCTTGCGGTCGAAGTGGATGTGCCACGTGCCCAGCACCAGGTTCCCCTCCGGCCGCGCGAGCTGCTCCTGGAGGACGCGGATCAGCGCTTCAAGCTCTTCCCTTCCCATGGCACTCCTTCCGTGACGGACTTCACAGGCTTCGCTCCTCTTGGGGATCGGCGATGGGCAGAGCGACGCCGGCTGGCTGAAGGCGGCCGAGCGCCCCAGCTCCGGCAGCTGCAGCGGCGGTCACGACGATCACCGCGGCGGCCATGGCGAGGACGGTGGCGCGTTCGCCGATGTGGTCGGCGAGCACGCCGAAGGGCAAGCCAGCGATGCCGTTCGCTCCCCAAGCGAGCATCGTGAGGGACATCACGCGGCCGTAGTAGGCCGGCTCGGCTTCGCGCATGACGAGCGCGTTATTGAGCATCTGGAATGTGCCGGTCCCCGCTCCGACGAGGAACATCGCTGCGGCGAGGTGCAGGAAGTTTGGCGCGAGACCGGCCCAAGCTAGCGAGGCACCCATGAGCAGCCCGCCCCCGAACATCAGGTCCCACGCTCTGGGGCTCCCGGCAGCTCCCGCCAGCCCCAGCGTGGCGGCGAGCCCTGCGACAGCGCCGATTCCCAGCAGCAGGCCGAGGTCGCGCGAGCTCCGGCCGAGCTCGTTCTCAAGCAAGCCGGGGAGCACCACCTGGTACGAGTAGCCGGTGATGACGATCGCGATGAACATCCCCGCAAGCAGCGCAAGCCGCGGACGCCCGGTGACGTGAGCGACGCCTTCGCGAAGGTCGGCGAGGACCGAGGTGGGCGCTCCGCCGCGGCTCTTCGTCGCCGGGAGGCGAGCGAGCGTCGCCACGACGATGACGAACATCGCCGCCATGGCGAGGTACGTCCCTCCCGTCCCGACACCCGGGGCGGCGATCAGGACCGCCGCCAGCAGCGGTCCCAGGATGCGGGTCGCCGTCATGGCAACCTGCTGCAGGGCGATGCCGTTCGCGAGGGCGGGGCCGCGGAGGATTTCGCCGATCCAAGCCTGGCGGGCCGGCGCGATGAACGAGAACACGACTCCCATCACGAAGGTGGAAGCGATGAGCCAGGCCACGGTGATGGCACCGATGATGATGAGGGCGCCGACGCCGGCAAACGTGAGGCCGATCACCGTCTGCCCTACCAGCAGCAGCCGCCGCTTTGAAACACGGTCGGCAATGACCCCGCCGAAGGGCGCCACGGCGAGCGTCGCCACGCCCATCCCGAGGGAGACGGCGCCGACGGCGCCATTCTTTCCCGTGAGGTCGAAGGCGACGACGCTTTGCACGACCCACGACATCATGAAGGCGAGGAAGGCGAGCGAGGTGCCGAACCAAAGGACTCGATAGTCCCGGTTGTTGAGAGCAGCGAAGGTGGTCTTCGCCCAGCCGCGGACCGCCTCGGGTGACGCCATCCCCGCCATCGTACCTAACGACGGGCCGGAGCGTTGCACCCTGAGACGCACCTCGCCACACTCGGGCCATGGCGCACGTCTTCGTCTCGCGCCAGCTTCCCGGACGCGCCGTGGCCATGCTCGAAGCGGAGGGCCACACGGCCGAGGTGTGGCCAGGCGAGCTTCCCCCTCCCCAGCAGGTGCTCGCCGAAGCGCTCGCCAATGCCGACGCGGCAATCGTGCTCCTTACCGATCGCATCGATGCGTCTCTGCTCGATCGGGCGCCGAGGCTGCAGGTCGTCGCCAACGTCGCCGTGGGCTACGACAACATCGATGTCGAGGCTGCCGCCGCCCGTGGCGTATGGGTCACCAACACGCCCGGGGTGTTGCACGAAACGACGGCCGACTTCGCATTCGCCCTGCTGCTCGCCGCCGCCCGGCGCGTGACTGCCAGCGAGCGCGCTGCCCGCGCTGGAGGCTGGAAAACCTGGTCGCCGACGGCCTTCCTCGGCCCCGACGTGCACGGTGCCGTGCTGGGCATCGTCGGCCTGGGGCAGATCGGCACGGCCGTTGCCCGCCGCGCCCGCGGCTTCTCCATGCGCGTTCTCTACACCAGCCGCACGCGGAAACCAGCCCTCGAGGAGGAGCTGGGCATCGAGTGGCGGACCCTGGACGGCCTGCTGTCCGAGTCGGATTTCGTCTCGCTCCACGTGCCACTGACGCCTGAGACACACGGGCTCATCGGCTTCGAACAGCTTCAACGGGTGAAACCGGGGACGATTCTCGTGAATACCGCCCGCGGCCCCGTCGTCGACCACCAAGCCTTGGTAGAGGCCCTGCGCACTGGCAAGCTGGGCGGTGCCGCTCTTGACGTCACCGACCCGGAACCGCTTCCCCTCGATCACCCCCTTTGGTCGTTCGACAACGTCGTCATCACGCCGCACATCGCCTCGGCTAGCGAGCGGACGCGGGCGCGGATGGCAGAGATGGCGGCGGAGAATGTGCTCGCCGTGCTTGCCGGGCGTGAGCCCCCGAATCCCGTCGTGAGCCCGCAGGCTTCCCCGAAGCGCACATAAGCGCGGTTTGTCGCATAATGCCCGCAAGCAGCCTCGCGCGCTGAAGAACGACGTCCTTCATACCGGAGAGCACCGCTTGCCCCGAAGCACGCGTCCCCCTGGGAACCTTTGGCTCGCCGAAGAGCTCTGGAACCTCGATGCCATCCAGTTCGGCGACTTCACGCTCGGCCGAACCGCAGTGCATTCGCCCATCTACATCAACGTCCGCCGCCTGGTGAGCAACCCCAGGGCGCTCGCCCGCGTGGCCCGCATCATCCGCGAGGAGTTGGAAACGCTCCTCTCCATGCGCAACCCGCACGTGAGGCCCTTCAGCGTCGTCGCTGGCGTGCCCTTCGGGGGCCTCCACATCGCGACGGCGTTCGCCCTCGATGCGAAGGTACCCATGATCTACATCCACCCCCCTGGCACGGACAAGGCGAACGTCATCGAGGGCGTGTACGTCCGCGGGCAGACGTGCCTCATCATCGACGACCTGATCACCGGCGGCGGGAGCATCCTGCAGACTGCCGCGACGCTCACGGACGCAGGCCTGAACGTCTACGACGCTGTCACCCTCGTCGACCGGCAGGAGGGCGGGCGGCAGGCGCTGAAGGCAGCGGGGATCAACCTAATCTCCATCCTTACGCTGGAGCAGATCGCCAACTATCTCATGTCGGCGGGCCACATCGACGAATCGTGGTACCGGCGGACGATGGAGTACATCGAGGCCCGCAACCCTGGGCGGAACGGGGATTAGCCGCCCCGGCGGTACCCCTCCAGGTCGACGGCGACATAACGGAAGCCGGCCCTCTTCACGGCGGCGACGGCTCGCTCGCGCACCTGGGGATCGGTGAGGAGGCGGAGCCCCTCGGCGTCGGTTTCGATGCGGGCGATCTCCCCATGGTGCCGCACGCGGAGCTGACGCAGGCCGAGCGAACGGAGGGCTGCCTCGGCGGCCTCGACCTGGGAGAGGATCTCCACCGTGACGGGCGTCCCCACGGGGATGCGGCTGGCGAGGCAGGCCATCGCTGGCTTGTCCCATGTGGGGAGCCCCATCGCGCGGGAGAGCTCCCGAATTTCGGCCTTGGTCAGCCCCACCTCGAGCAGGGGGCTACGGACACCGTGGAGCTCGGCAGCACGCCGTCCCGGCCTCCAGTCGTGGACGTCGTCGGCGTTCGTGCCATCGACGACGACGGCGCCCCCCGCGGCACGGGCGATTGCCCCCAGGACGGTGAAGAGCTCGTTCTTGCAGTGGAAACAGCGGTCGCCGGCGTTCGCCGCGTAGGCTGGGTTCTCGAGCTCGTGCGTCTCCACCCATTCGTGCGCGATGCCGATGATGCGCGCTACCTGCTCCGCATCGCGCCGCTCGGCTTGCGAAAGGGAGGGCGAAACCCCCGTGACAGCCTTCGCGTTCGGACCGAGCGCCTCGGCGGCCACAGCCGCGAGGAAGGACGAGTCGACGCCCCCGCTGAACGCCACGATGACGCGCCCGTAGGAGCGCAGGAGCTCGAGGAGACGGGACCGCTTTTCTTGGGCAGCGGTATCCACGTCGTCATGCTAGCACGCGGGTCAGCAGCTCAGCGCCCCGCCCACGCGCGGCGGGCCGGTCCTGTTTCCGCTTCCACACGGAGCCCGTCGGCGACCTCCTCGACGCACGCTCGACACTCCACCCCCCGCGCGGCGTTCCGCGGAGGTCCGCCTCCGGCAGGTCGGATGGCCAGGACTGCAGCAGGAAGAGCTCCTCGGCGGGAAGCGAGGCGTAGGCTGCCCGCTGCGCTTCGAACGGCTCGACCCCAGGCAAGGCCGACGACGCGACGGCGCGGAGCCCCAGTCGGGCGGCGACGCGGACGGCACGGCGAGCGGCGAGGTCGTAGAAGCGCGCAGCGGCTCGTTTCGGCGACGAGGATGAGCCTCTTGTCGGCGTCCGGCAGGGTGATGCCGAGCGCTCGGCCGCCTTCGAGGGCGAGCCTGGCACCGAGGACGACGCCAGGGCATCCGTGACCGCCGTGAAATGCCCTGGCGTTCCTCATCGCGCGGGCGGCGGTCAGGTGCAGGGGCAAAAGCCAGCGAAGGTGCCCAACCAGAGCTTCCAGCTCCGAGGCTGCTGACGTGCCGTCCTACCTCGCAAGGACATCCTCCCTCTCGGCGGCGGTCGTGGCGCCGACCAGGACCGTCGGAACGGCCTCGGGCCGATGCGTCTCCAGCAGCTCGAGGTCGGCGTACGCGGCGACGGAGTGGGCGAGGTCGCCGGCCTCGTCCGTTCTGGGGGCAGGGTGAGCTGCCGCCGGTCGGGGGCACGCAGGAGCATGGCCGAGGGTGCCGCTTCCCACACCCGACCCGAGGCCTTGTCGGGGAGGTCGAGGAGGTGATGGGTGCGCTTCACCCTGAGTGTGTGCACGCCCGCCCGTGCGAGCGCCGGAATGAGCCGGGCGCACAGGCTCGTCTTCCCTGACTTGCTCGCGCCGCGGATGGCCACCACTGCGGGGAGATCGATGACGGCGCGCTCACGCACAGGGCGAGGGTACGGTCGGGAGCCTCCCCTCCGCACCGCCGACCGGCCGGCGGTGACGCCCCGTTTGGCCGTCGCCGAACTCCGCGACGTTCACGGGGCATTGGAATCGGGCCGAAAGCAGGATAGAATCGCCGGGCTACGAACGATCTTTTGACGGAGAATGGAGGTCGTAGATGAATCGCCGTGCCATTGCCGCCGTCGGTGCCGGAGTGTTGGTGCTGGCGCTTGGGGGTACCGTCGCCGGGCTCCTCGCTTGGGAACGGGGCGCGAAGGAGCCGGAGGCGGAGCCGAGCCCACCACCAGCCACAATAGCGACACCGACTCCTCCGCCGACGGTGGCAGTCGAGGCGACACCGCCGCTTCCCGCCCGGTGCGTGATGGTCGAGGGGCCGCTCCCTGCCCGCCTACCCGGTGACCGCGCAGCCTCCGATGTCTCCCAGACGTACCCGTTCCTGTCCACGACCGACGACCTCGCCGGGCACGGGTACGTCGAGGAGGAATTCCTACTTACTGGGGAGGCCGAAGCGTTCGGTCGGGACGGGACGCTCCTCGCGACGGGCGTGCCGTACCGCACGCGCATCATCGTGCGCCGCCCGGCAGCGGAGTCGCTCTTCGACGGCACCGTGCTCGTCGAGTGGCAGAACGTGTCTGCCGGGTACGACCTCGATGCGCTTTGGGACGGGAGAGGCTTCATGCGCGCCGGCTACGCGTGGGTCGGCGTGTCCGCCCAGCGGGTGGGCGTCGACTTCCTGAAGGATTGGAGCCCCGCTCGCTACGGAACGCTCGACGTAACGGGCGGGAGTCGGTATACGGAGGACCAGCTCTCGTACGACATCTTCGCCCAAGCGACACTGGTCCTCCGCGAGCCGCGCGCACGCTGTCCGGGCAGCGCCGACCCGCTCGGGGGCCTCCGCCCGGCCATCGTCCTGGCGGCCGGCGCCTCGCAGTCGGCGGGGCGGATGGTCGTGTACTACGATGCCGTTCTCCCGAAGGCGCGTTACCGCCCCTTCGACGGGTACGCCTTCGTGGTAGGTCCGGCGCCCAGCCGCGAAGGGAGCGAGCCGGTCTTCCATGTCCTCTCCGAGACCGACGTGCGGGCGGTGCCGCGCCGCCGGGACGACAGCGATACGTACCGCCGGTGGGAGGTTGCGGGCGCGGCGCACGCCGGGTACCGCGGCTACGCCTACCGGCTGCCGATCCTTCAGCGCGACCTCCCCTCCGGCCCGGCCTCCTACCAGTGCGATCGTCCTCCCCTGAGCCGGGTCTCCCTTCACCTGGTGTTGCGGGCCGCCTACGCCCACCTGGTCCGGTGGATTCGAGAAGGAACGCCACCTCCACACGCGCCCGACATCCTCCGCGACGAGACCGGGTCGGTCGCGCGCAACGAGCTCGGCCTCGCGCTCGGGGGCATCCAGCTCTCGCAGGTAGCCGTGCCGACGGCCCTGAATACTGGTGCCAACTCCGGGCCCGGCTTCTGCATCCTCCTGGGGACGCACATCCCCTTCGAACCGCAGCGGCTCGCGGAGATGTATCCGAGCAAGGAGCGGTATCTCGCGCTCGTCGAGCAGGTGGACCGGAACAACGTTCGGCTGGGGTACCTGCTTCCAGCGGACGCTGCAGATCTCCTCGCGGAGGCCCGGGAATCCGGGGTCGGCGGCGACTAGCGCGGCCGAGACCGAACGGGCGAGGGCTCCCCGCAGAACCCCCGCCCGGATTCGCCCATGATTTTGGTGGAGCTGGGGGGATTCGAACCCCCTACCTTTTGACTGCCAGTCAAACGCTCTCCCAATTGAGCTACAGCCCCACCCGGGATCCATCCTAGCGGCGGGCGTCAGCTTCGGACAACGGTGGCCGTGGCCTAGCGGCGGCCTCGGGGGTCGAGAGCGTCGCGCAACCCGTCTCCCAGGAACGTAAAGGAAAGCATGAGGATAGCGATGGTGGCCGCTGGAACGCTGATCATCCAGGGGTTCGAGCGGAAGTAGCTGTACCCCGCGAAGACGAGGGTGCCGAGGCTCGCCGTGGGAGGCTCCACCCCGAAGCCGATGAGCGCGAGCACCGCTTCGGCATAGATGGCCAACGGGATGCCGAAGGTCAGCACGACGATGACCGGACCAAGGGTGTTGGGGAGCATGTGGACGTACACGATGCGCGGTGTCGAGGCTCCGAGGGCCCGCGCGGCCGTGACGAAGTCGCTCGCTTTCAGCGACAGCATCTGTCCGCGCACGAGGCGCGCCGTCGTCACCCAGCTCACGAGACCGATGGCGAGGATGACTTGGAGGATCGTTCCCGGAAGGCCGGGGATCTGCGGGTCGCCGTTGCCGATGATGGGCCAGGGCCGTTCGCTCAGCACTGCGCGCATGAGCACGATGGCCAAGAGGTCGGGGAAGGCGTAGGCCACGTCCACGAAGCGCATGATGAGGTTGTCGAGGAAGCGGCCTCCCAGGGCGGCCGCAGCGCCGATGGCGATGCCGATGACCGCCACCAGCACCTGGGTGCCGAGACCGATCCGCAGCGAAATGCGGACGCCCTCCCAAACGCGTGCCCAGTTGTCCCGGCCGAGATTGTCGGTACCGAGCCAGTGAGCTGCCGATGGCCCCTGGTGTGCCTCGCGGACGGCCTGCGCCGAGGGCTCGTACCGCCCGACGGCCTCGACGGTGGCGGTCAACACGGAGAGCACCGCCATGGCGAGGATGACGGCTAGTCCCACCAGGGCCAGGCGGTTTCGCATCAGGCGGTGGAACGCCTG
>DAOUCS010000122.1:0-5242 GCA_034431815.1 Dehalococcoidia bacterium | reverse complement strand
CCGCCTTCCATCACCTGGCGGAGCAGGGGCCGCCCCTCGAGCGGGCCCTGCTCCCCGGCGAGTGCCACCATATCGAATTCGAACACGCCGCCCGCTCCGGCGAATCGGTACACCTGCTTGGCGCCGGGCGCGGTGGCCTTCCGCTCGGCGAGCTTCACCCGGGGCCCACGGGAGTCCTCCACCAGCTTGTAGACGCCGCCCAGCCACGGGGCGTCGCCGCTCGTGCCGAGCTGCGTGCCGACGCCGAAGGCGTCGACTGGAGCGCCGGCATCGAGGACCTCGGCAATGCGGTATTCGTCGAGGTCACCCGAGGCGAAGATGCGGACGTCGGGGAAACCTTCTTCGTCGAGGATGCGGCGCACTTCCTTCGCAAGCTGGGCAAGGTTGCCGGAATCGAGGCGCACAGCCCCGACCGTGATTCCCTCCGCGGCAAGCTCGCGGGCGACCGCGGCAGCATGGCGGGCGCCCTCGATGGTGTCGTAGGTGTCGATGAGGAGGGTGGTGCCCGGGAAGTCCCGGGCGAAACGTCGGAACGCCTCCAGCTCCGAGTCGAAGGACATGACGTAGGAGTGGGCCATCGTTCCCGCCACGGGGATCCCGTACAGCTTCCCGGCGAGCACGTTCGACGTTGCGGCCGCGCCGGCGATGTACGCCGCCCGAGCCGCCTTGAGCGCCGCGTCGAAGCCGTGGTCGCGACGAGGGGAGAAGTCGACGAACCTGCGGCCCCGACAGGCGATGGCGACGCGCGCCGCTTTCGTGGCGACGAGCGTCTGGTAGTTGACGGCGTTGAGGAGGAACGTTTCGACGAGCTGTGCTTGGATGCGGGGAGCCGTCACGCGGAGGATCGGCTCTTCGGCGAAGGCGATCTCGCCCTCGAGCATGGCCCAGACATCGCCCGTGAAGCGGAAGGTCTCGAGCCACTCGAGGAAGTCGTCCCGGAAGGTTCGCAGGCTCTGGAGGTACGCGAGGTCGTCGGGTTCGAAGCGGAGGGACTCGAGGTAATCCAGGACGTCTTCGAGGCCGGCCACGACGAGGAAGTTCCGGTTGCGAGGGAGCTCACGGATGAAGAGCTCGAACGTGGCCGTGTCGTTCATGCCCGCGGCGAAGTAGCTCGCCGCCATGGTGAGTTCGTACAGGTCGATGAAGAGAGCGCGGTTCGGTGCCAGGGTCATTCGATCCGTATGCCGGCTGCGCGCATCGCTTCGAAGGCGCGCTCCTCGTCGCCTGCTTGGAGGTTCACCGCCCGAACCCCTTCGCGCAAGACCATGGTCTGGAATCCGAGCTTGGCGGCATCGAGCGCCGTCTCTTTGACGCAGTAATCCGTCGCCAGGCCGATGATGACCACCCGCTCGATCCCTTGTCCGCGGAGCAGCGACTCGAGCTTCGTGGGACCGACTGTCCCCGTCCGAGGGTCGCGAACGGTGAAACCGGAATAGCCATCCTCGCCCCCGGTGCCCTTCTGGACGACCTCGCCCTCAACACGGAGGTCGGGGTGAAACTGGGCTCCCCAGGAGTGGGCCACGCAATGGACGGGCCAGATGCCGCCGTCCTTCTGGAAGTGGGGCGTCGAAGCTGGGTGCCAGTCTTGGGTGTACACGACGAGAGCGCCCGCTGCCTTCGCGCGTTCGATTTCGCGGTTCGCCACGGGTACCACCGCCTCCCCGCCCTTGACATACAGGCTGCCGGCGGGGTCAGCGAAGTCGTTCTGGATGTCGACCACGATGAGGGCTGTCTTTGCGTCGTATTCGACCATGGCCGCCTCTCCTGGACGCTGGGACGGACCTCCCTCGCTCCATTCTGCCAGGAGCACCTGCCTCGTGTACCATGCGTTGCGAACAACGCATTCGGCGGGGCAGCGAGGTCAACATGGTCAACGTCGTTCGCTCGATTCCCTTGCTCGGAGCCGTGGCTCTGTTCGCGCTGTGGGCCGGGAGTGCGGTAGCAGCGCCGGACCGTCCGGTAGCGGCCGACCCTCCACCCGCGTATTTCGCCTCGATTCCGGGTGAACCGAGTCTCCGCGCGCCGGAGCAGTCGGTCGACGAGCAGAGCACCGAGCAAGCGGCAGCCGAGGAATCGTCCAACGAGCGCACGGCCTGGGCCGTCACCGCGGTGGCGCTCTTCTTCGGGTTCAGCGCCATCGGGTTCATCGTGGCGCTGTACGGGTACTCGACCGGTCGGTAACGCCGCGGCGCGACGTCTCACTCCATCCAGACGTCCCCCAACGGTTCGCGGGGGACGTCTTGGTGTGCGTTGACCATGTGGAAGGCGAGCGGTCGGAGCCGCCGTTCGATGGCGCTCCGCACCGCTTGAGGGATGCCGGCGGCAGCGAGCGCCCCCGACATGAGGGCGAGCCAGCGCTCGGCTGCTTGCTCATCGATGACGAAGGGGAAGTGACGCCGACGCAGCCGAGGGTGCCCGTACCGCTCCGAGTAGAGGGGCGGGCCGCCGAGCCATTGAACGAAGAAGAGCTTCAACTTCTCGCGGCCGGGGCGAAGGTCCTGCGGATAGATGGGCCGGAGGACCGGGTCGCGTTCGACGCAGTCGTAGAAGTGGTCGACGACCCGCTCGATGGTCTCGCCACCTCCGGCGAGTTCGATGAGCGAGGACTCCCGTTCGACCGTCACGCCCTCAGGATACCGCGCCTCCGCCGACGGGAGCCGGTGCCGTAGCGACGCCGATGACCCCTCGTTCCGCCAGCGCGGCGATCTCCTCGGCGCCCAGCCCGAGTTCACGTCGGAGTACTTCGGCGGTGTGCTGCCCGAGGAGCGGTGCCGGCTCCATCTCCACCTGCGACTCGCTGAGATGGATGGGAGGAGCGAGCATCTCGAAGGCGCCGCGCAGGGGATGGACGACGGTGCGGATCATGTTCCGAGCGCGCAGGTGTTTGTCGTTGAGGATGTCTTCGGTGTCGTAGACGGCGCTACAGGGGACGCCGCGTTCGGCCAGCCACTCCATGGCTTCGAACTTCGTGCGCTGGCGAGTCCAGGCAGCGATCTCCTCGTACAGGGCGTCGCGGTTCTCCGCGCGGGCCTTCGGCGTGGCGAACCGGGGATCGGTGCCGAGTTCCGGCTTGCCGATGGCCACGGTGAGGGCATCCCACATACGGCTGGTGACGACCATGATGAACACGTAGTCGTTCGGTCCGCCGGGAGCACAGGGATAGAGGTCGGTGGGCGGGCCGAGGGAGTTTCCGCGCCGCGGCACGGGGCCAGGGAACCGCTCCCGCGTCGACATGGGCATCCGCATGAAGTTGACGATGGTCTCCTGCATCGAAACCTCGACCATCTGCCCGCGGCCCGTCCTCAGCCGCTGGATGTAGGCGGCCAGGATGCCCATCGCGGCGTGCATCCCTGTGCCAGTGTCGGCGTAGGTGGCGCCCGGGCGCATCGGTGGGCCGCTCGCCTCGCCCGTAATGCTGAAGGCGCCCCCTGCCGCCTGGGCGACCCAGTCGAAGCACTTGAAGTTCGCGTACGGCCCCGTCGTCCCGAAGCCCTTGATCGTGGCGTAGATGAGCGCCGGATTGCGCTCGCGGAGGACGTCCCAGCCGAGGCCGTGGCGCTCCATCGTGCCCAGCGTGAAGTTCTCGACGACGATGTCGAACTTCGGCACGAGGGCGAGGAAAATCTCGCGACCCTCGGGCGTTCCGATATCGAGCGCGAGGCTCTTCTTGTTGTGGTTGAAGCTAAGGAAGTAGAGGGAGTCCTTGCCGTAGCCGTCCGCGGCTCGTCCCGGGTCGCCCACGCCGGGGCGTTCGACCTTGACGACTTCGGCTCCGAACCAAGCGAGGTACTGCGTGCACGTGGTGCCAGCTTCGTACTGGGTGAGGTCGAGAACCTTGACGCCGTCGAGCGCGGGCATGGCCACCCCCTGCAAGGCTGCCGAGGTCGGATAGCTAGGGGAGGTCAGTTGGCGGCGGCAGCGCCGTCATCGCGGAGGCGAATGGAGCTGCTGGGACAGAGCTCGGCTGCGTCCCGGGCCTCCTCGAGCAGTTCTCCCTCCGGATGTTCGACAAGGACGACGGGGAAGCCGTCTTCGCCTTCGCGGAAGAGGCGCGGGTGCATGTAGGTGCACTGGCCCGACCGCAGACACGTCCGGAGGTTGACCGTGAGCCGCATCCGTCCCTCCCTGCTCGCGACCTCGCGTCGGCGGCATCATAGCACGGCGCCGAATGGCGGGCACGGAGGGCGCCGAGCGGCGGATGCGCACGCGGAGGTTCCGCGGTACGCTGCCTCTGGCAGCGGGAAGGCTGCCGCAATCGACGCGCAACGGGTACGGAGATGCGAACCATCGACGTCGCGGAAGTGACGGAAACCGTCGCCCGCCTTGCCATCGAGGCGACGCACTTCCTGCCGGAGGACGTCGAGCAAGCGATACGGGCGGCTCGGGAACGGGAACGGTCGCCGCTCGCCGTCCAGATCATCGACGAGATCCTGGACAACGCGGAGGTGGCGCGGCGGAAGATGCTCCCGCTCTGCCAGGACACGGGTACGGCAGTGGTGTACCTGGAGATCGGACAGGACCTCCACTTCACCGGTGGGTACCTCATCGACGCGGTGAACGAAGGCGTGCGTAGGGGGTACCAGGAAGGGTACCTGCGGAAGTCGATCGTCGAGCGGCCGTTCAGCGCCCGGAAGAACACCGGCGACAACACTCCGGCCGTCATCCACACGGAGATCGTCCCGGGCGATCGGGTACGGGTCCGGTTCATGCCCAAAGGGGGCGGCTGCGAGAACATGTCGCGCTACCAGAACTTCCTTCCCGGGATGGGGAAGCAGGCGATCATCGACTTCGTTTGCGAGACCGTGGACATCTCGGGGGGAAATCCCTGCCCGCCGCTCGTCATCGGCGTGGGGGTGGGGGGCACCGCGGAGAAGGCGATGACGATGGCGAAGCACGCGCTCTTCCGCAAGATCGGTGAGCGGAATCCCGACCCTGAGGTGGCCGAGCTGGAGCGCGAGCTCCTGGAAGCGGTCAATGCGCTCGGAGTCGGACCCCAGGCAGTCGGGGGGACGACGACGGCGCTCGACGTATTCGTGGAAACGTACCCGACGCATATCACCGCACTCCCGGTGGCGGTGAACATCCAGTGCCACAGCGCGCGGACCAAGGAAGCCGTTCTGTAGGAGGAGCGCGATGGGAGCGGTTGCAACCGTACTGCTGCGATTCGCTCGGCCTTCCGATGCGGGGGCCATCGCTGCGGTGGTGAATCAGGCCTATGAAGTGGAAGCGCCGTTCGTCGGCG
>DAOUCS010000121.1:0-21487 GCA_034431815.1 Dehalococcoidia bacterium | reverse complement strand
CACCACCACAAGCGCTGCTGCCCCTCTCGCTCGGACGTTTGCGTACTTGCCCGCGAAGGTGACCACGCCCCGATCCGCGATGGCGATCGCTCCCTGCAGCTCGAGACTCGCGACGTCAGCTTCCGTGGCGAGCCCCACGAACACCGCACGGCCGCGCACCTCGCCGTTCGCCGAGCCTCCCAGGGGAAGCGCGTCGATGCGCTGGCCGCCCGACTCGACCACCGCGGTGCGCAGGGCCTCGTCGCGAACGCGGAAGGTCCGCAGCTCGGCCGTGTATCCGTAGCGTGCCAGTTCGCCGCGGATGTACTCCGCCGCCCGCCGCTCGCGCCCGCTGCCGGCGACGCGCTGCCCAATTTCCACCGCGAGTGTGCGGATGTGCGCCATCGCGCGGGCGGTGTCGAACGCTGATGGCCCCAGGTCGACCGGGGCACGCCCGGCGCCTGTCGCCGTGGCCTCGGACGTGAGGGATGGCGGTGCGGTCGGGGCCGGTGGTGCCCCTGTCGGCGCCGCTCGGTCGCCGCACGCCGCGAGCGCGGAGACGAGGAAGAGCCCCGCGATGATTCGCAGGCACTGACGCATGGAACCAAGGCTACCCCAGGCGAGCGAAATGCTCCGGAAACCTCAGCGTCGGCCGAACCAGCGGCGGATGCGCCGCGCCAGCGACGGCCGCTCCGGTTCGTACTCGATGTACCGGTCGCGCCAGTACACCCGCCGGGGGCCGGCTGGCGCGCGCCGTCCCGGCTCGCGGAAGAACGACCACACGAAGGCTCCAAGGAACAGGACGATCCCCGCGAACGAGAGCCAAATCGCCGCTCCCCACGCCACCGACGCGGCGAGGCCTGCCAACACGAAGCCTGCGCCGGCGAACAGCAGGGTTGCCGGTTCGATAGGCACCCGCACGTGCGGGAGCCGAGGCCGGCGGGGACGCCGTCGCCGCCGGAACGGGATCGGTTCCCGCGATGGCGGACCCTCGCCGGGCAGGTCACCTGCCCGCGCCAGGATCTCCTCGATCTCCTGCTGGATTCGATCGGGCATGGCGCTCACCGATAACCGTAGGCTGCCGGGTTGCGCTTGTCACGCCGGCCCATAGCCGCCGCCCCCCGGCGTTTCCAGGCGCAGCCGCGTTCCGGGTTCGAGCCGGACGCTGGCGACCGCTGGCAGCTCGGCGGGCGCGCCGCGTGCTTCCACGAGGAGGGTTGTGCCGGGCATCCCGGGGCTTCCGCCCTTCAGCCCCCACGGCGGGACTCGCCGCCGGCTGGCGACGACCGCCGCCTTCACCGGAGCATGGAACTCCACCTCCTTCACGACGCCGTCACCGCCGCGATGGGCGCCGGCTCCGCCGCTCCCCCTCCGAACTTCGAAACGCCACACCACGATCGGGAAATCGCGCTCCAACATCTCGACCGGGGTGTTAGCGGTGTTCGTCATATGCGTCTGGACGGCAGGCTCTCCGGGCCCCGATGGCCCCGCTCCTGCGCCGCCGGGGACGGTCTCGTAGTAGGCGAAGCGGGTGCCGTCTTCGCGCGTGCCGCCGAAGGTGAAGTTCGTCATCGTACCTGCGCTCGCCGCCGGGATGCGTTCCGGAAGAGCGGCCGCCAGCGCCTGCATGACCACATCGACGATGCGCTGGGACGTCTCCACGTTGCCGGCCGATACCGCTGCCGGCGGCCGAGCATTGACGAGGCTGCCCTCCGGCAGGACGAAGCGGAGCGGGCGGAAAAACCCGGCGTTCGAGGGCGCGTGCGCGGGCAGGAGGCAGCGCACGCAGTAAGCCGCCGCCGACACCGTGACGGCCGCCACCGCGTTGAACGACGATGGATGCTGGGGCGCCGTCCCGCTGAAGTCGAACGTCGCCGTGTCGCCTTCGATGCGAAGGGAAAGAACTACGGGGAGCAGCGAACCGTCCGGCGCCTCGATTGCGTCCGAGGCGGCGTACGTGCCGTCGGGGATTGCCGCCAGCGCGGCGCGGGTGAGCCGCTCAGTGTACGACTGCAGCTCCTCCATCGCAGCGAAGATGGCGGATGCCCCGTACCGCTCGAAGAGCGAACGCAGCCGCCGCTCCCCGGTCCGCAGGGCGGCCAGTTGGGCATCGAAGTCCCCCCGACGCTCCTCGGGCGTGCGGACGTTGCGGAGGATGAGGGCGAACAGCTCCTCGTTCAGGCGGCCGGCCGCCGCTAGCCGCAGCGGGGGAACGATGACCCCCTCCTGGTGGAGCTCTTCCGACGGCGGCATCGAGCCGGGTGCCATGCCGCCGATGTCCGCGTGATGGGCTCGGTTCGCGAGGAAGCCCGCCACTCGGCCTTCCCAAAAGAACGGAGCGACGAGGGTGACGTCGGGCAGGTGCGTGCCGCCAAGAAACGGGTCGTTGACGATGGCGATGTCGCCGGGCTGCCAGGGCGCAAGCCTCTGAACCGCCCGCACCGCCTCGGGCATGGAGCCGAGGTGCACTGGAATGTGCGCCGCCTGGGCAACGAGCTCTCCCTTCGCGTCGAACAGCGCGCACGAGTAATCCCGCCGCTCACGGATGTTCGGGGAGTGGGCCGTAAGCCCGAGCGTCACGCCCATCTCCTCCGCAACCGAGGCGAGCAAACCGTTCCAGATGGTGAGCTGGGCGGGCGTGAGCTTCACCGGCTCCCCTCCAGCAGGAGGTTGCCGAATGCGTCCGTGCGTCCCCGCCATCCCGGCGGGACGTAGGTGGTGCAGTCGTCTTGCACGATGACCATCGGGCCTTCGATGGAAGCCCCAACTCCGAGCGCTTCCCGGGGGACCACAGCTGCGGTCTCGAACGCGCTGCCTGTCCAGACGCTCGCCTGCCCCGCCTGTGCGCTCCGGGAGGCCTCGTGGGTGCGGGGAAAGACGATTTCGGGGACCGGCCCTTCGGCACGCACGCGCAGGGCCACCAGCTCCACCGGGCGCTCGGGCGCGTGGAATCCGAACCGCTCGAGGTGCGCGGCGTGGAATGCCTCCGCTATCGCGGCAGGCTTCGGAGCAGCGATCGCCACGCGAAGCTCGTGCGCCTGGCCCGCGTAGCGGGCGTCGGCGTACCAACGGACCGCGGCCGGCTCGCCGGCGAATCGACCCAGCCGCTGCCGGGCTTCCCGTTCGAGGGCAGCCGCAAGGCTGGCGATGGCCGGGGCTGCGGTCTCGTCCGCGGAGCACACCATGCCGCGCTGCACTTCAACGGCCTCCGGCGCCGCTAGCATCCCGAGGGCCGAGAGCACGCCCGGGTAGCGCGGCACGAGCACCCGTGGGATGCCGACGTCTGCGGCAAGCTCGCAGGCATGGAGGGGACCCGCGCCGCCGAACGCCACCAGCGTGAAGGCTGCCGGGTCGTGCCCCCGCTCCAGGCTCACGCGGCGCAATGCACGGGCCATGGCCGCATTGGCCACCGCAACGACCGCTGCCGCTGCTTCGACCGGGCCGCCGAGCCGAGCCAGCGCGGCCGCAGCCCGCGCTGCGTCCGGACGCACGCTGCCGCCGAGGGCCTGTTCCGGGCGAAGCCGCCCCAGCACCAGATTGGCGTCGGTCACCGTGGGGAGGGCGCCGCGACCGTAGCAGGCGGGCCCCGGATCGGCCCCCGCGCTCTCGGGGCCTACGAGCAGCGCGCCGCCGGGGTCGAGGCGGGCGATGGATCCGCCTCCGGCGCCGACGGTGACCACATCGAGTGCCGGCACGCGGATGGCGAGTTCGTCGACCTCCGATTCGTTGCGGACGGATGGCTCGCCGAGGCAGAGGGCCACGTCGGTGCTGGTCCCGCCCATGTCGAAGCTGAGGACGCGATCGAAGCCGGCTGCGCGGGCTACCGCGAGCGCGCCGAGCACCCCTCCCGCCGGTCCCGAGAAGATCATCGAAACCGGCCGGGCCAGCGCTTCCTCGGGCGATACCAGCCCGCCTGCGGAGTGGATCAGCCGAAGCTCGCCCAGTGCAGCTTGCAGGGGCTCCAGGTAGCGGGCAATCGTGGGGCGAAGGAAGGCGGCGATGGCCGTCGTGCTCGCGCGCTCGTACTCCCGCGGTTCCGGTGCGACGTCAGCCGAGGTCACGCAATCCAGTCCGGCTGCGCGGAGCGCAGCAGCGATCGTCCGTTCGTGGCGGTCGTCGAGGTACGAATGGAGGAAGCAGACGGCAAACGCCTCGCCTCCGGTGGCTCGCGCCGCCTCGACCGCGCGGTGAACCTCGTCATCGGTGAGCGGAATGAGCACGCGTCCCCGAGCATCAAGCCGTTCGCGGACACCGATCGTGTCTTCGGGTCGCACCACGTGGGGTGTCCGGCGGGGCTCGAAATCGTAGAGCGAGGGCCGAGTCTGGCGCCGGATCGTGAGCAGGTCCCGGAAGCCCTCGGTCGTCAGCAGCACCGTTCGGGGGCCGCGGCGTTCGAGCAGTGCGTTCGTGGCGACAGTGCTTCCGTGCACGACGCGCTCCGGGACGACGTCGGGCAGGCCCGCAAGGACCGCTTGTGAAGGGTCGGAGGGAGTCGAAAGCCGTTTCCAGACGCGGATGGCTCCGTCGGCAACGAGCACGAAGTCGGTGAACGTCCCGCCTACGTCGATGCCGATTGCCGCCACGGGTTACGATTGTACCGGGCAGCCGCTGTGCATCTCCTCCGAGGCCGTGTCGTCCCGGAGCCGTTGCGACATGCTGCCGAGAAGATTGCTGCTTGCAACCCGGGGACCATCCCGTTATAGTGGTGTCGAGCCCCTTGGAATCGCACTGCACCGTGTCGTTGCTGGTCAAGCCGTCCCGCCACGGGGGCGGGCGGTAGGTACGTCTGGGTTCGGTGCAAGGGTCGATCGCCGGGGAGCGCGACGCCAGGTTCGAAGCGATGACTGCAACGGGTACAACGCCCTTCGTCTCGGCGCGACAAACCTCCTCGCGGGCTCGGAGTTGACATGGCAGGTGGAGTGAACGACGACGTGGTAATGGCATTGGCCCCTGGCTTGGGCGACGCCATCGAGCGGCTTGGTGTCGCCCGCGAGACGGACGAGCTCGAGGAGCTCGGTCTCGACGTGGAAACGGGCGAACTGGTGGTCGACGAGGAGCCGCTCGCGGCCGAAGAGGAAGTCGAAGAGACCCTGTTCGAAGAGGAAGAGGAAGGCGAAGCGCTCGAGGATTCCGTGCGCGCCTACCTGCGCGAAATCGGGCGCGTTGACCTCCTCACCAAGGCCGATGAACAGCGGCTCGGCGCGGAAATGGAGGCGCGGGACTATCTGAAGCGCCTCGAAGAGGAGTACCGCGAAGCGCACGGGACGGAGCCGTCGCCGGCGCACACGGCCGTGCTCCTCCTCGAACGGCTCACGGCCTCGTGGCAGGCCCTCGCTGCTGCCGCCGCCGTCGCCCGTGGCGATACGGACGAAGTGGGGAAGCTCCGCCGCCGGCGGAAGCCTGCCTTCGGCCGGCCGCTTACGGAGGTCGCCGCCGACCCCGCCGTCCGGGCCATCATCGACGGCGAGTTCAAGCCCGACTTCGTGAAGACGCTTGAGTCGGCGCTCGGCCTCGCCACCGAGGCTGCGCAGCGCGCCATCGTCGACGTCTCGGTGACGACGACGATCCTCGACCCTTCGCTGCTGAAGGCGATGGCCGAAGCGGCGGGCGGTGAGGAGAAGCTGGTTCCGCCCGCGCCTGGGCTCGCCGAGGCGCTCCTGCCGCTCGAGAGCCGGCTGCGCCGCCGCTTCGAGGAGGTAAAGCGGAAGGGCGACCGTGCGCAGAAGCAGCTCGCCGAGGCCAACCTCCGCCTGGTGGTCTCCGTCGCGAAGAAGTACATCGGCCGTGGGATGTCGCTCCTCGACCTCATCCAGGAAGGGAACATCGGCCTGCTCCGCGGGGTCGAGAAGTTCGACTACCGGAAGGGCTTCAAGTTCTCCACGTACGCCACCTGGTGGATCCGCCAGGCGATCACGCGTGCCTTGGCCGACCAGTCGCGAACCATCCGTATCCCGGTCCACATGACCGAGGTGATGAACAAGCTCGCCCGCGTTACCCGGCGGCTTATGCAGCAGTACGGCCGCGAGCCGACGGCTGAAGAGCTTGCGGCGGCGATGCAGAAGGAGGTTCGCCCCAACGAGGCAGCCCAGTACACTCCGGAGCGGATCCGCGAAATCCAGGCACTGGCCCGCGACCCTGCCTCGTTGGAGACGCCTATCGGCGACGACGAGGAGAGCGAACTGGGCGACTTCATCGAGGACGAGAACGCCATCGCGCCCGAAGAAGTGGCGACGATGCAGCTCTTGCGTGAGCAGGTGGAGGATATTCTGGCGACGCTGACTGCCCGCGAACGCCAAGTCTTGAAGCTCCGGTTCGGCCTCGAGGACGGCCGCGCCCGAACCCTTGAAGAGGTCGGGCGGGAGTTCGGCGTGACGCGGGAGCGCATTCGCCAGATCGAAGGCCAGGCGCTTCGCAAGCTCCGGCAGCCGAGCCGGGCTCGGAAACTCGCCGGCTACCTCGAATGACGAACACCGTTGCGAGGAGCACGAGGGTGACGACGGAAGTCCCACTGCTCACCTGCAGCCGTTGCGGCAGCGAATTCGAACCCCCGGAGGACCTTCCCGCGGACGAGGGAGGCGAGGTGCTCTGCAGCGAGTGCCGCGGGGGTGAAGCGCCCTCCCGCCGGCGGCAGAAGCGGCGGCGCATCACCGTCGAATGCGCCGCTTGCGGCGAAAAGGCCCGCATCTCCTTCGAACCGCGCGAGGGACGCCCCGTCTACTGCAAGCGCTGCTTCAAGAAGCAGCAGCAGGAGGCCAAGGCCGGCGAACCGGAAGAAGAAGAGGATATCCGCATCCCGTCCTCCGTCGACCTGTACATGCGCAACAACCGGTGGACGCGCTGGGTGCGGGGCCACGGACGGCGGAACGGAACCCAGAACGGATTCCGCCCCGGCATGGCCTGGGAGGGCCCGATCGAGCGGCCGCCGCTGCCGCGCCGGGGGCTCGGGAGTGCCGGAACGTACGACTGACGGCCGGTCCGCTCCCTTGTATCCGTTCGACACCCCTTCATTACCTGCGGTAGGATGGAGCCTGCTCGGTGCGGAAGCGCACTGGGCAGTGCTTCCCTCCTGGCAGGACCGGTCCCCCGGTCCTGCTCATTTTGCGGTCCCGCCGGAGGGCACGCCGTGAGCGGCATCGCCGCCTACGTGTACTCGCCTGAGCTTCGCCGGTACGACCACGGGCCTCTCCATCCGCTCAAGCCGGAGCGCTTCCCCCTCGCGCGCGAGCTTTCCGAGGCGTGCGGCCTTCTCGGCGCCCCCGATGTCCTCGATCTGCCTGCCCGCCAAGCGCTCGACGACGAGATCGCGATGTGCCACTCACCGCGCTACATCGAAGCGGTTCGCGCCGCAGGCGAGGGTGCCCCCGGCCGCTGGGAGGCGTTCGGTTTCGGCCCCGGGGACAACCCCATCTTCGCGCGCATGCACGATGCCGCCGCCTGGGTGGTGGGGGCCACGCTCGAGGCCGCCCGAGCCATCGCCGAAGGACGCGCGCTGCATGCCTTCAGCCCCGCCGGCGGGCTCCACCACGCAATGCCTGAACAAGCCTGGGGCTTCTGCATCTACAACGACCCCGCCATCGCCATCCGCTGGCTTCTTCAGCACGGATTCCAGCGCGTCGCCTACGTCGACCTCGATGTCCACCACGGCGACGGCGTGCAGGCCATCTTCTACCGGGAGCCGCGGGTGCTTACCATATCGATTCACGAAAGCGGGCAGTTCCTCTTCCCTGGCACAGGGTTCGTGGACGAAATCGGAGAAGGGGCCGCCGAAGGGACGAAAGTCAACGTACCGCTCCCGCCGGGGACTGCCGACCCGGAATGGCTGCTGTCCATCGACGAGATCGTGCTCCCGCTTGTACGCGCCTGGCAGCCCGACATCCTCGTTACCCAGCTCGGTTGCGATACCCACGCCACCGACCCGCTCGCCCACTTCGAGCTCTCGACCTTCGCCTATCGGGAGGCGTATGCGCGCATGCATGCCCTCGCTCACGAAGTGGCAGGCGGGCGCTGGCTCGCCACCGGCGGAGGCGGCTATCAGTGGGCGGCCGTGGCTCCCCGGGCGTGGACGCTCGCCTTCGCCGAAATGGCAGGCTGCGGGCTTCCCGAAGCGGTCCCGGCGGCATGGGCAGCATCGGTGGCCGAGCGGTATGGCGTCGACGTTCCGCGGCCGTTCGTCGAAGAGCGGGCTCGGCCAGGCGCGTATGCCCACCACGTCCGCCGCGTCCTCGACGCAGTGAAAGCGGCCGTCTTCCGCTACCACGGGCTCGCCGGCGAAAGCTAGGGAGCGCGTTGCGGTCGGCGGGATGGGTCCCTCTGTCCGGCGGCGTGACCTCTCGCGTGCTCCCAGGGGAGCAGGTCGCTGAAATGGAGCCTCATCTGCCAGGCAGCCAAGGGACCGAGAACCAGGAAGGGAAGGGAGAGCACACCCTGCAGGCCGATCGCGAACGCGGTGGCGAGCTCAGAGTCCTGGCCGACGGCGATGAGCGCCTGCTGCGCGAGCAGCAGGAAGCCCACGCCCGACTGCGCGACGGGGATCGCTGCCCCGACATTCGCTGCTGCCACGAGGAACACGAACACGAGCGGGTCGGCGCTTACGCCCAAGGCACGGGCGACGAGCCAGAACAACACGGCCTCCGCGAGCCAGATCGCCCCCGAGAGGAGCGTTAGGCCCGCGACCTGACGAGGGCGGCGGACGGCCGCGAGACCCTCGGCCAACCGTTGCCCGCCCCACCGCCGGAGGCGCGCGTTTCGCGCCGGAGAGAGGGGCGAGCCCGGACGTGCGGCTTCCACGGCGAGCAGCAGCCCCAGCGTCGTTCCCGCAAGCATGAAGATGGTGAGGCCGCGGAAGGCGGGGCCGATCGGCAGGAAGGCCATCGCGGCAGCGAGAAAGATCGCAAACGTCACCCCGTCCCAGAGCCGTTCCACCGCCTCGGCCCCGAGCAGGTGCAGGCGGGAAATGCCGAACTTCCGCGCCGAAATCTGAATCATCACGCCGTAGCCGAGCTGGAACGGAAGCACGAGGTTTGCCCCTTGGGAGAGCACGACTCGGGGAAGAGCATCCTGAATCGCCACCGGCTTGAGATGGGCCACGAGCACCCGCCAGCGCAGCGCGCGGAGCCAGAACCTTCCCACATACACGACCGCGATTTCGGGGAGGTAAGCGATGTTGGCGCCTGCCAGCGCCCTTCCCACTTCGCCGATGTGTACGTCGCGGAGAATGAGCCAGAGAAAGGCCCCCGTCGCGCCGGCCCCGAGAGCAGCCCTCAGGGCTCGCGCGGGAATCCGGGAGTTCACAGCGAGCCCCTACCGCCCAGCGCCGCTCGGCTCTTCGGCCCACACAAGGAGGTCGTCGACCTTCGCAAAGGCGAACGGGAGAAAGGCCTCGGCGGGCACGGTGGCCGCAACGGCGCCCGAAGTCTCCATAACCCCCTCGCTGAGCGCGGCGCCGAGGACCTTCAGGATCGGGATGTCGAACAGGGGGTCGTGCGGGGAGTCGCGCACGGTCACCGAAGCCTGCCCCCGGGCTGTCACCCGCAGCCGGCTCCGGTGCTCCACCCGGACGAGCTCGACCGGCCCGGCGATGCGCCCATCGGGGTTGGGAAGGAACCGGAAGTGATAGCGGATCGTTTCCGTGTCACGCTCCGGCTCATCGGCCGGGTCGAGGACGGCACTCAGCTCGAGGAAGGTGATCCCGTACCGCGTGACGCTTCCGTGTACGGTTCCGTCGCCGCGCTCCTCGAGCTGGATTTCAGCGAGCTTCTTCGGTTCTCCGTACAGTTCGCGCCCGAACGTGAGCGCCGAGTCGGTGCTCACGGGCATGGCCAGACAGTAGAACCCAGCTTCCCCTTGGTACGTGCAGGCGACATCGACGGTGGCAACGAGGAAAGCGCCGGCGCAGTTGGAGCGGCGGACCTCGGCGACGGAGAACACGACGCGCGGTTTGCCTGCCGGCTCGAGCGGCGGCGGGAGCAGCGCCGCCAGCGTCTCCGAATCGCTTTCGGCCGTCACGGTGAGCGCCCGGACGTCGCGGAATACCGGACGGCGGAAGGCGGCGAGAAATTGCTGGATCTCGTCGTTCGTTCGGCGGAAGCGAAGCTGTGGCATCGAGCCTCCTTTCGTCGGCCGGCTCGAAGCCATTCTAGGGGACGGAGCAAGGCTACCGGCGGATGCGGACGATGGGCCCTTCGCAGTACAGGTTCCCGATGTGAATGCCGACGTGCTCGTATACCCTGCGCGGGATCCCCAGGTCCGCCAGGAACAACTCGCCGACGTACGGCCGCGCACGTTCGACGAGGAGGCCTTGCTTCGGCAGGTCGAGGGCCAGCGTCGTCACCGCTGGGACGACGGGGCTCGTGACCTCGCCGGTGGTGGCGTCGATTCCCGTCGGGACGTCGAGGGCGAGGATGGGCCGCTTCGATGCCACGGCTAGTTCCGCGCAGGCGAGGGCGACGCCGGACCGCGGTGTCGGGCGGCCGTACCCGACGAGGGCGTCGATCACCAGGTCGGCGTAGCGAAGGTGCTCCTCGAGGGTGCTCTGGCTCGAATCCCGATCGAAGTGGTCGGAGATGCCCGCCTGGCGGAGGATCTGGAGCTGCCTGCGCGCCGCGAACGACGATTCCTCCTCGACTTCCCCAAGCACCGGCTCCACGATGCAGCCCCAGTTGGCGAGGTTGCGGGCCGCGCAGAGCCCCGCCGCACCTTTGTTGCCGCCGCCGGCGAGGACGATGACACGCTGTCCCCGGCCTCGGCCGCCGAGCATCGCTAGGGCGAGCGTCGCGGCGGCACGGCCAGCGTTCTCCATCATCTGGAGGATGTCGAGCCCGAACTCCTCCTGGGCTATGCGCTGGACCTCGCGCATCTGTCGGGCGGAAACCCAGGGAATCTCGGCTGCGCGACGTTGGGGAAAGCCGCCCGGCACCGCCTTCACCGCGTACCCCCTCGGCTGAGGGCTGCCCCGCAGTCGCCCGGGGCTCCATTCGCGGCGCCGCACGGCTGGCAGGTTCATCCCCGACACCTCCGCCTGGGTGCTGCAACGCAGTCTAGAGAGCGCTCAGGAGCGAGCAACCCATCCGGCGAGGACGAGCTCATGCAGCTCCTTCGCTTCTAGTGTACGTTGCCGTCACCCGCGCCGAGATGCCCCCGCGGGTGTTGAAATCGCCGATGACGGTACACGACCGGGGCTGCACGGCGGCCACGATGTCGTCGAGGACCTGGTTCACCACATCCTCGTAGAAGATCCCCCGGTTTCGGTAGGTGTGGAGGTAATACTTGAAGCTCCTTAGCTCGATGCACCTCCGATCGGGTACGTAGCGGATGGTCAGCGTGCCGAAGTCGGGCAGCCCGGTCATCGGGCAGACGCTGGTGAACTCCGGCGCCGTGAACTCGATGACGTAATCGCGCTCCGGGTGACGGTTCTCGAAGAAGTCGATGGTGCCGTCAGTGCGGAAGGTGTTCTCGCCCATGCCACCAGCGTGGTGCGGGCCGCCGCAGGGCGCAAGCGCGCGCCCCGGGCTACAATGCCACCGCTCGAACCTCGCGTGGAGGCAGCCGTGGAGTACCGCTCCATCCTCTACGACGTCCAAGAGGGCGTCGCTGTGATCACTCTCAACAAGCCCGAGCGCCTGAACGCCTTCGACGACGAAATGCTCGCCGAATGGCACGATGCCATCGTCCGCTCCGACCGAGACCGGGATGTGAAGGTCATCGTGATCACCGGAGCCGGCCGCGGGTTCTGCAGCGGCATGAACGTCGCTGCCGAAGCTGCCGGCCGCGGCGTACTCCGCAGCCAGCAGACGATCGCGGAACGCCGGCAGAGCCTGCGTAACTCGGTGCATCCGATCCCCCGGGCGCTCATCCAGCTCGAAAAGCCGTACATCGCCGCGGTAAACGGCCCGGCCGTCGGCGCGGGCATGGACATGGCCAGCATGGCCGACATCCGCTTCGCCAGCCGCACCGCCCGCTTCGGGATGACCTACGTTCGCATGGGTCTCATCCCCGGCGACGGCGGCTGCTGGACGCTCCCGCGCATCGTCGGCATTTCCCGGGCACTGGAGCTGATCTGGACCGGCCGTCTCTTCGACGCGGAGGAGGCGCTGGCGATGGGGTACGTCACCGCCGTCTACGAGCCCGAGGAGCTGATGCCGAAGACGCTCGAGTTCGCAAAGTCCCTGGCGAAGGGGCCAGCCACGGCCATCCAGCTTTCGAAGAAGCTCGTCTACCGCTCTCTCAACATCGGGTTCGACGAGCATCTCGACATGGCCCAGCTCGCCATGACCATCGCCCAGTCGACCGAGGACGCGAAGGAAGGACCGAGGGCCTTCGTCGAAAAGCGCGAGCCGCAGTTCAAGGGCTACTGAGCGCGCTCCGCGCGCCCTTCCGCCAGCACGAGCAAAGCGAGCCCCGTCACGGCGAGGGCGCTCTGGTAGGTGTTATGGAGCCCCAACCCAGCGGCCGTGAGCAGGGCAACGGGAATCCATGTGCCGCGGCCAGCGGCAGCGACCGCGGCCGCGCCCGCAGCGACCGCGATCCCGTAGGCGAAAGGAGGGAGCGTCCCCGCGAGGCCCAGGTTCCATAGGGTGGGGAAGCGAAGCGTCCAGCCGCTGGGACCGGCCATGGCGGCGGTGGCGACAAGACCGGCTGCGCCTGCTGCGAGCCAGCGGCGATGCCCCCGCGGCCGTATGGCGGCGGCAGCAGCGACCGGAATCGCCAGGGCGGCGGCCTCGCCGAGCCACAGCATCCAGCGGCCAGCTTCGCCCGGTGCGATTCCCAGGCCCTAGATTGCCGTGTGTCCACCGATGAGTAGCCAGCCCGTGACGAAGCACGCCATCGCGGGCGTCCGCCTCCCTCCGGCGGCAGCGGCGGCCAGCGAGGCAACCGTGGCGAGCGTCGTCAACTGCCACAGGCCGAGCGGGCCCCACTTGAAGCGGAGGGCCGCGGCCGCGACCGCAAACGCGGTGATCAGGGCCAGAACGGCCCTGCCTCGCCACTCCCCGGCGGGCCCCAAAGCCCGATCCCCAGGGGGAGGAAGGCACAGGGGTGCCGCCGCGCGGCCCGCCCGGCCCGCAAGCCGACGAAGAGCGCCGCCGAGCCGAAGAGGATGGGCAGTTCGCCGAGGCCAGCCAAGTAGAGGGCAAGTGCGGCCGCGGCGACGGCTGCGGCTGCGGGCGTGCGGATCGTCGCCCGTCCCAAACCCCATACCGCCACCAGCAGGATGGCGAGGGCCACCGGCTTCACGCCGTACAGCAGCCATTCGGCTTCGGGCGTGGTGCCCCATCGCTCGTACGCCCAGGCGATGGCGAGGACCATCGAGGCTGCCGGAAGGATGAAACAGATACCGGCCGAAACGAGGCCGGCGAGCCCGGCGCGCAGCGCTCCGCAGTGGATGACCATCTCCGTCGGGTTCGGGCCGGGGATGAGGTTGGTCACCGCCAGGAGGTCGGCAAACCGGGCGTCGTCGAGCCACTTGCGCCGCCGCACCACCTCCTCGCGGAGCATGGCGATGTGGGCCTGCCGGGCCTCCGAATCCGAGGACGCCCAGCTTCAACGCAACCGAAGCCGTCTCCCACAGGGCCGTTCGGCCTGGCGACTTGGGCATCGCTTGGCCGGCGCCGTTCACCGCGCGAGGGCCGCCTCGATTTCGTCGCGCCACGCCGGGTAGAGCGCAGCGAACGCCCGCACGAGTCCGAAGCAGCCGGCCAGCATCATGTCGCCGTGGGGGACGGCCTCGTACCGGGGCAGAGCGGACGCCCTCAACATTCCCCGGCGGGGCCCCAGCACGACCGTGAACGGGTCGGAGGTTCCCAGTCCGGCGAAGGAGATGGCGCCGTGCCCGTGCTCGGCGAACACCTCCTCGTTGTCGAGCTCGCCGGCGGCCAACCGCCGAATCAGCCGCTCCAGCTTCGCGGCGTCGACGAGTCCGGTGTGGTGTTCGAATAGGCCCGCTACGTGCCCGTCGAGGAGCGAGAACGCCAGGGTATGGAAGTTCCCCACGTTTACCACGACCTTGGCTCCGGCTTCGGCCACACGCGGATCGTCGAGGCTCCCCAGCACGGCTGCCGGGGCCGTGTCCATCACTGCAAGCGGGAGCCCGGACGGGGCGAGCGCAACTGCGGCGCGCAGGCGCGTCATCGACTCCGGAATTTCATCCCCACGGAAGGCGAACCCGGCCAATCCCAGGCCGGCCTGGAGACGCGCCCGCAGGTACTCGAACCGAAAGGCGCGGTCGCTTACACCCCTGGGCGCGTTCCCGTGGTCGAAGACAGCCACAGCGAGGGCATCGAACTCGGGCTTCACGCCGCCAGCCACAAGGGCGGCGCGAATCTCCGGCAGCATGAGGTCGCGGAGCTCGATTCCTTCCACGTCGTCGCGCCGGCCGAGCGAAGCCGCCTCGTCGTCGCTCACCAACTCCAGGCCAAGGTCTGCCGCGACCTGCTCCAGGTCGTCGTTGAACGTTCGGGCGGCATCCGGCGTCGCCCACAAGGGGAGGCCGGCTTTCCGGTGTGCCTCCGCTGCCCACGCCGATGGTCCGCCTCCCATCGTGACCCCGGTGAGCAGGACGCCCTTCCCGGCGGCAGTGGCAGCCCGAATTCGTTCGGCCACCACGACGGTCGGCGACGGCAGCACGAGCTGGACGCAGTTCTCCGGCTCTCGCTCCGTGTCGAAGAGGAGGATGTCCTGCGTCCCCGTGCCGACGTCGATAGCAAGGAGCTTCATCTCTCCTCAGTCTAGTGCGCTCACCCTTGCGGAGGCCGGATACCGAATCAGCTTCGGGAGCGTGCCCATTCCTTGGCGTGGTAGGTGATGACGATATCGGCGCCTGCGCGCCGAATCGCCGTCAGCGCTTCGTGCACGGCGCGCTCCCGGTCGATCCACCCCCGCTCCGCGGCCGCACAGAGCATCGCGTATTCGCCCGACACGTTGTAGGCAGCGAGGGGAAGCTCCGTCCGTTCGCGAACGGCGCGGATCACGTCGAGGTACGGCAGGGCGGGCTTCACCATCACCATGTCGGCCCCTTCGGCCACATCGGTGAGGACTTCGTCGATCGCCATGCGGACGTTCGCCGGGTCCATTTGATACCCGCGACGGTCTCCGAACGCCGGCGCGCTGTCCGCTGCCACCCGGAAAGGACCGTAGAAGGCGCTGGCGAACTTCGCGGCGTACGAGAGGATGGCGACCTGCTCGAATCCGGCGCTGTCGAGCGCCCGGCGGATTGCCGCCACGCGGCCGTCCATCATGTCGCTCGGGGCGATGGTGTCGCAGCCAGCCTCCGCCAGGCTCACAGCCATCTGCGCCAGCAGCGGGAGCGTCCGGTCGTTATCGACCGAGCCGTCGGCCGCGAGCACGCCGCAATGTCCGTGGGTGGTGTACTCGCAAAGGCAGACGTCGCCGATGGTCAGGAGATCCGGGTTGGCGTCCTTCATCCTGCGGATTGCTTCCTGGACCACCCCGTGGGGCTGCCAGGCCGAGCTTCCGGACTCGTCTTTCGTCTCGGGAATGCCGAACAGGAGCACCGCCGGGATGCCGAGGCGTCCCAACTCGCGCGCCTCCTCGCCGACCGCATCGAGGCCGAGGCGGAACTGCCCCGGCATCGGCTCGATGGGCTCACGGCCGCTGAGGCCCGCCTCGACGAAGATTGGGTAGACCAGGTGCGAGGGCGTGAGCTCGGTTTCACGCACGAGGGCGCGAATCGTCTCGGTTCGTCGCAGACGGCGATGGCGGCGGATGGGCGCTTCCATGGCTACCACTCTACTCCTCTTCCCCGATGCTCGCTCCTCGGCGGCCGCCGTATCCTAGCGCCGATGGACCGCCTCTTGCCGCCCGAGTACGAAGGCTGGGAGCGCCACGAATCCGAACTGCGGCGGATGACCACCGCCGAGCTCATCCAGGAGATCCAGGACGGCCCGCCTGACCGGAGGCTGGCGGCGCTAGCCGTCATCGACCTCGCCGAAGTGCCGCTCCCGCTCATCGAAGACTGGCTTCGGATCCTGCCCGACCCCGAGGTGAACGAACTCGCGGGCGCGATCCCGGTGCAGCGCCCCCACGCTTCCGCGCAGGAGGAAGCGAAGTGGGTCGAAGTCGCCCGCCAGGGATACGAGCGGCGCCGGTTGGCCACGTTCCTCGTCATGCTCGGTTCGGCCCTCGAGGGGCTCGAGGCGAAGGACGCGGACCTCGCCGCCGAAACCTGGAACGTCATCGCCGGCTGGCTGGAGAATCTGTACGACCGGCTGGCGCTTGCGGGCGACGTCGAATCCCTCGCCGACATCGAACTTTTCCTCTTCGAGAACTACCTCGACCGCCGACCCTTGCTCGAAGTCTTCGTCCGCCTCGTCGAACGGCACGAGCGGCTCGCGCTGCGCGTGAGCACGGACCCGGCCGTCTACCTCGCGAATGTTTCCGAGCAGGGACGGCGACGGGTCCTCGAGGCAGCCGAACGGGGCGGCGGCCTCGAGTTCGCCGAAAGCTGGGCTATCCTTGACGAGTCCGCTTGAGGCCTCGCCTCACACAGCACATTCGCCCTCGCCCCGCTGCATCCGGTAGAGCTCGAGCCGGTCCCAGTCGATGAAGAGGGCCCGGTTCTCCTCGTCGAACTCACCGGGGATGCACAGGTCCTCGATGAGGGCTTCGAACGGGGCGAGGCCCACCCGGTCGACGAAGGCCTCGAAGCGTTCGCCGTCGAGCCGCTGGGCCTGGTAGAACTCGATGAAGCGCTGGACGGCGTCCGGCGCGCGCTTGGCCGGCAGCCGCACCTTCAGCTGCTTGGCGTACTGAAGCTGCCCGTCTTCATACCGTCCGCCCAGGAAGACGAGGTAGGCGGGCATCTCGTGCTCGCCGACCTTGATGGTCGCTCCATGGAAGCCGATCGAGGCGATGTGGTGCTGCCCGCAGCTGTTGGGGCAGCCGCTCATCTTGATGTGGATGCGCCGGGTGAGTTCGTCGGTGATGCCCAGCGCGGTGAGCCGCTCTTCGATGGCGCGGTTGAGCCCCATCGAGCTGGTGATGCCCAGCTTGCACGAATCGGTGCCCGGGCAGCTTACGACATCCGTAATCTCGTGCGCGCCCGGGTTCCCCAGCCCGAGCTCCTTAAGCCGGCACCAAACCTCGTAGAGGGACTCGTCGCGTACCCAGCGCAGGAGCACGTTCTGCTGGATGGTGGTGCGAGCTCGGCCGCCAGCGTACTCGCGCATGATGGCTGCCAGACCGCGGAACTGCTCGGGGGTGAGGTCGCCTCGGCTCACCTTCACCTCGACCGTGCTGAAGCCCTGCTGCTTCTGCGGCCGGACGTTCGAGGCGACGAACGCCGTGAACTCCCGCAGATCGCCGTTCGGCTGGGCGTAGGCGGGGCGCTTGGGCGGGGCAGTCGCCTCCTCGTCGTCGAGGAAGAGCAGGCGGTCCGGCCGGAAGTCCTTCTCCCGGGCCCACTCGCCCTTTAGCTCCTCTTCGACCATCTCGAGGAACGCCTCCGCTCCGATGCGCGCCACGAGGAACTTCAGGCGGGCCTTGTTCCGGTTTTTCCGCAGCTCATCCGAGCGGTTGAAGATGCGCAGGATCGCCTCCGCAACCTTCAGGTACTCGTTCACGGAGACGAAATCGCGCACCTTCACCGCGTACCGCGGCATGGTACTGAGGCCGCCGGCCGCGTACATCTCGAAGCCGCGCTCGCCGTCGCGAATCCGCGGGATGAAGCCAAGGTCGTGCATCCCCGTGATGGCCACGTCGCGGTCGTTCGAGCTGAAGGCGACCTTGAACTTGCGCGGGAGCGCCTGGGTGAGCGGGTTGCGGAGGAAGTAACGGGCGAAGGCCCCGGCATACGGTGTGGGGTCGAACGGCTCGTCAGGGTTCACTCCCGCCCACGGGTCGCCGGTGACGTTCCGGACGGTGTTGCCGCACGCTTCGCGCGTGGTGAGGCCAGCCTTCGCCAGGACGCGCAGCACCTCGGCGGCCTTCGGCAGGGGGATGTGGTGGAACTGCACGTTCTGGCGCGTGGTGATGTGCCCCTTTCGTAGGGGCGCGTACCGCTCCGCGACATCGGCAAGGGCTTCGAACTGCGACGCCGTGACGCCGCCGAAGGGCAGCTTGACGCGGATCATCTGGACGCCTGGCTGACGCTGGCCGTAGACGCCCTGCTTCAGACGGAAGGGGATGTACGTGTCCTCTCCGATTTCTCCCCGAAGGAATCGCAGCGTCTCGGTCTCGAAATCCTGCAGCTCCTCCTCGAGGATGGGCAGGACCCGGCCTGGTTCGTTGACGTAGGTAACGGCGCTGGCCATCTCCGTCGCCTCCGCGGTGCTGTGGAGTAGACGATAGCACACGGAGGAGATAATGTCGATCGCGAAACTCGACTTTGGAGCCGACCGTGGCCGAGACTGCTGTCCGTCCCTCCGCTGCTGAACTCGCCGAACTGAACGCGCGGTTCGAGACCGCCCCGGCCGAGGCGATCGTCGAGTGGGCCATCGAGCGTTTCGGCGACGGCCTCGCGGTGGGCGCCAGCTTCGGCGGCATCTCCGGGATGGCCATCCTCCACATGGTGGCAGCCCGGAAGCCCGACGTCTTCGTGTTCGTGCTCGATACCGATTACCTCTTCGAGGAGACGTACGAGACGATGCGCCGGGCCGTGCGGGAGCTCGGCCTCACCAACGTCCACGTGTTCAAGCCCAGGCTCTCCCACGAAGAGCAGGCCCGCCAGTACGGCGCTGCTCTGTGGATGCGCGACCCGGACCTCTGCTGCGAAATTCGCAAGGTGGAGCCGAACCGGCGCGCCCTCGCCGGGCGGACAGCGTGGATCGCCGGCTTGCGCCGCGACCAGTCCGAAGGGCGGGCAGGCGTTCCCATCGTCGCCTGGAACGAGAAGTTCGGCGTCGTGAAGATCAACCCCCTCGCCAATTGGACGGAGCAGCAAACCTGGGCATACATCGTTCGCCACCGAGTGCCTTACAACCCGCTGCTCGACCGGGGGTACAGCAGCATCGGCTGTTACAACTGCACGGTGCCGGGCGTCCCCGGGCGGGCAGGCCGCTGGCAGGGGTTCCAGAAAGACGAGTGCGGGCTGCACACCTAAGGGCTCGCTTCGGCGCCGCCGGCTATCTCGCAGCACACAACGACGCAGGAGGCAGCATGAGCGATTCGCAGGGCTTCGTCGTGTGGTTCACCGGGCTTTCCGGCGCCGGGAAGTCCACCCTCGCCGAACGCCTCGCCCCCGTCCTTCGCGAGCGGGGCCGGAAGGTCGAGGTGCTGGACGGCGACGTCGTCCGCACCAACCTCTCCAAGGGGCTCGGCTTTTCGAAGGAAGACCGCGACACCAACATCCGGCGCATCGGCTTCGTGGCGAACCTCCTCGCCCGGAACGGCGTGGCGGTCATCACCGCGGCGATCTCGCCCTACCGTGAGGTCCGCGAGGAGGTCCGCCGTCTCGTCGAAGGCGACGGTTCGGTCTTCGTGGAGGTATACGCCGCGGCGACCCTCGAAGAGTGCGAGGCGCGCGATGTGAAGGGGCTCTACGCCGAGGCCCGCGCGGGAAAGCGCCCGGGGTTTACCGGCATCGATGACCCCTACGAGCCGCCCCTGGCGCCGGAAGTCATCTGCCACACGGGCAAGGAGTCGATTGAAGAGAGTCTGGAGCGCATCGTCCGCTACCTGGAGACGCGCAGCCTCATCCCTGCCGCTGCCGAGGTGCGGTCATGAAGCGCACCCGCGGCGAACCGTACGGCGGCGAACTCGTCGACCTCCTCGTCGGCGACGAGGAGCGGGACGAGCTGCTCGCCGAAGCGACCCGGCTGCCTTCCATCCGCCTCGATTCCCGCACGCTGAGCGACTTCGAACTCCTGACCATTGGGGGTTACAGCCCGCTGCGTGGGTTCATGACGGAGACCGAGTACCGCTCGGTCGTCGAGGAGATGGTGCTGCCGAACGGCTTGCCGTGGTCGATACCGATTACCTTCGCCGTGCCGGAAGAAGCCGTTGCAGGGCTGGGTGTCGGCCGCCGCGTGGCTCTCTGCGACGCTGCCGGCGACCCCCTCGCAGTGATGGACGTCGAGGACGTCTTCCGGCGCGATAAGCGCCGCGAAGCCCGATTGGTATACCGCACGGAGGACGAAGCCCACCCCGGAGTGGCCGCGCTCTACGCTTCGGGTGACGTCGTGCTCGGCGGACCAGTGCGGGCCATCCGCCTGCCCGAGCACCGGGACTTCCTCCAGTACCGTCTGACGCCCCGGGAGACGCGTGCTGTCTTCCGCGAGCGGGGGTGGCGGACCATCGTCGGCTTCCAAACCCGCAACCCCATCCACCGCGCGCACGAGTACCTGATCAAGGTTGCCCTCGAGAGCGTCGACGGCGCGCTCATTCACCCGCTCGTCGGCGACACCAAGGAGGACGACATCCCCGCCGCCCTGCGGATGCGGTGCTACGAGGTGCTCATCGACCGGTACTTCGTCAAGGAGCGAGTGCTGCTCGCCGTGATGCCCGCCGCGATGCGCTACGCCGGCCCCCGCGAGGCGATCTTCCACGCGATCATCCGGAAGAACTACGGCTGCACCCACTTCATCGTCGGACGTGACCACGCCGGCGTCGGCAACTACTACGGGACCTACGACGCCCAGCGCATCTTCGACGAGATCGACCTCGACCTCCTCGGCATCGAGCCGGTCTTCTTCGAGCACGCTTTCTGGTGCACGCGCACGGGAGCGATGGCGACGTCGAAGACGAGCCCGGCCGGGCCTGAGGAACGGATCGTGCTTTCGGGTACCAAGGTGCGCGAGCTCCTCCGCGCAGGCCTGCCGCTTCCGCCGGAGTTCACCCGGCCGGAAGTGGCGGAGATCCTGCGGGAAGGATTTCGGAATGGCAGCGGGCGCGACGGAGCGTGAGGGCGAGCTCGCCGCCGAGGCTGCTGCGGCGGCGCTTCCGGCCGCGTCAGCCAAGCGTCGAGGCGCCGGCGCTGCCGGCCTGACGCGGCGCGCTGCCCGAGCCCTCCTGGTTGCAGCTGGGCTCGCGCTCTTCGTCATCGCCCTCGACGCAATGAAGACCGGCGCCGCGGGCGCCCGCCCCTACCTCGAGCGGCTGGAGGTCGGAGGGCCGCTCAACGCCCTCGGTTTCGGCTGGCTTTTCGCCTACTTCGTGCTCAGCGGGTCGCCCGTTGCGGCCACCTCGGTGTCGCTCCTCGCGGGGGGCACCTTCTCGGCCGAGGAATCGTTCGCGGCGATTGCCGGTTCGCGGCTCGGGGCCTCCTTTATCGTGGTGGCCGTGGGGTTCCTCCTCTACCTGCGGGGGAGCCGCTCCCCCGACGGCCTGGCTGTCGGTGTGATCGCTCTGCTCGTCACCTACACGACCCAAGGGCCGGCGCTCCTCCTTGGCTTGCTCTCCCTCGAGCGCGGCTGGCTCGACCCGATCCGCTTCGAGACGCCCTCCTCGGTCACGTCCCTGGCCGACGCGGCGCTGGGGTGGGCAGCCGACGCGCTCGCAGCTCGGCTTCCCGACCTTGGGGTGTTGGGGGCGGGCCTGCTGCTCCTGTTGGCCAGCTTCT
>DAOUCS010000120.1:0-21898 GCA_034431815.1 Dehalococcoidia bacterium | reverse complement strand
GCTCTTTCCTGCTCGGGTAGACTGAGGTCGATGGGTTTCTACCACGGCCGAGGCTCAGAGCCCCCGCCGGGGAGCTGGCGCGAGACGTTCGCCATCATCGGCATCGTCTTCCGGACGCTGGCGGTGCCGCTCGCGATCCTCTTCGGCGCGATGGCGGGGCTCTTCCTGCTCTTCTGGCTCTTCACCATCCACCCGTTGGCAGCGGCGGGCCTCATCGCGCTCGGCCTCATGGTGCTCGGAGCGCGCGCCTTTTGGGAGTGGCGCCATCCCCCGGAGCTGCCCCGATGAGCAGCATCCTTTCGCCCTCGGCCGAAGCCGTGATCGCCGCGAACGCTGCCCGCATCCGGCAGCGCATCGCCGCCGCCTGTGCGCGCGCCGGACGCGACCCGGCCGAAGTGGTGCTGGTGGCCGTGACGAAGGGGCGCAGCCTTACAGAGGTGGCTGCCCTTGTGCGAGCGGGGATCTCCGACGTCGGCGAAAACCGCGTCCAGGAGGGCGAAAGCAAGCGCCTCGCCGCGGAAGCCGCCGGCCTCACGGGCATCCGCTGGCATCTCGTGGGGCATTTGCAGCGGAACAAGGCAGCCCGGGCGCTGCGCGCCTTCCACGCGTTCCACGGCATCGACAGCGCAGCCGTGTTCGAAGCGCTGGCCCGGCGGGCGGCGGAGCCGGTGCCCATCTTCCTCGAGGTGAATGTCGCCCGCGAACCTTCGAAGCACGGCTGCGCGCCGGAGGAGCTGCCCGCGCTCGTCGAAACCGCATGCCGCCTCCCCGCCATCCGGCTCGAGGGGTTGATGACCGTGGCCCCCGCCGCCGATGATCCCGAAGACGTGCGGCCCGTGTTTCGGGAGTTGCGCCGGCTCGCGCAGGAGTTCGGCCTTACGAAACTGTCGATGGGGATGTCGGGCGACTTCGAGGTCGCCATCGAGGAGGGAGCGACGCACGTGCGTATTGGGCGGGCTCTGTTCGAAGGGGCGACCCGATGAGGCTGGTTATCGTCGGGGGCGGCATCATGGGCGAGGCGCTCCTCGCGGCGGCGCTCCGGCAGCGAGTCGTGGAACCGCAGGAGGTCACCGTCTGCGAAGTGGTGGAACATCGGCGGCTGCAGCTCCGCGGCGAGTACGGCGTCGAAACCACCGAGGCGTGCGAGGGGCCGATCCGCCAAGCCGACGCGGTGATCATTGCCGTCAAGCCGCAGGACATCGGCGGAGTTCGCGGAGCGCTGCGGGACGAGGCGCTGCTCATCTCCGTCGCTGCCGGGGTGCCGATGCGTCGGCTCGCCACCCACTTCGAGCACCGGCGCATCGTGCGGGTGATGCCGAACACCCCCGCTGCGGCTGGCGCCGGCATGAGCGTCTGGACCTGCACGGACGACGTGACGCCCGAACAGCGGAGCTTCGTGAGCCGGCTGCTCGGCGCCCTGGGCAGAGAGCTGTACGTGAGCGACGAGCGGAAGATCGACATGGCCACGGCGGTCAGCGGCAGCGGCCCCGCGTACGTGTTCCTTTTCGCAGAGGCCCTCATCGAAGGCGCGGTGGGGATCGGCCTGCCGCGGAACCAGGCGGAGGAGCTCGTGTGGCAGACGATCCTCGGTTCCGCCGTCTACGCGCAGCAGGCAGGGAAGAGCGCCGCCGACCTCCGCGCCATGGTCACCTCGCCAGCAGGGACGACCGCCGCCGGCCTGCTGGCGATGGAGCGGGCCGCCTTCCGGGCCGCCGTTATTGACGCCGTCCGCGCGGCTTACCAGCGGGCGCTGGAGCTGGGCGAAGGCTGATGGATCCGGCAATCGCCGCGCTCTTCCGGCTCTTCCTGTACGCGCTCATCGTGGCGATCTTCCTGCGGGCGATTCTGAGTTGGTTTCCGCTTGACCCGCGGGCGCCGTACTACCAGTTTCTCATTCGGGTCACCGAGCCGCTGCTCGAGCCGGTCCGGCGCCTGCTTCCCCGTCTGGGAGCGATCGACCTGAGCCCGATGGTGGTGCTGCTCCTCCTGTTCCTGATGGTGAACGTGGTCGAGCGCCTCGCCTCCGGGTGAGCACCTGGCCTGCCTCTGGTACGATAAAGTGAGCAGCGCGAGGCCGGTGTGCCGATGGACCCGTACGTCGCCCAGTTCACCGTGACGTTCCTGCAGATCCTCACCTGGGCGATCATCGCGCGGGCGCTCATGAGCTGGCTGCCAATCGACCCTTCGAGCTCGCTCTACCAGCTGCTCTTCCGCGTGACCGAACCGATCATCGAACCAATTCGGCGCGTGCTGCCGCCGATGGGGTTCGTCGACCTCAGCCCGCTGGCAGCAATCCTCCTTCTCTGGATGATGCAGTCGCTGGTGGTGAACCTCACGGCAGCGTGACGGTCGCCAGCCTGGCCCCAAGTCGTCCCCGGTGCGAGACTCAACGGCAGGATGGAAGCCAACGCCGAAGCGCCGGCCGTCGAAGCGCGGGGTATCGTCTTCGCGTACGGCGGGCGCCGGGCGCTGGATGGATTCACCCTCGCAGTACCGAGGGGGAGCGTCTTCGGCCTTCTGGGACCCAACGGAAGCGGGAAGAGCACGTTCCTCTCCCTCGTCGCCGAAATGCGCCCGCCGCCGGAGGGAAGTTTGCGGGTGCTGGGCGAGCCTCCGCGGCTGGGCCTGAGGCGGCGGGTAGGCGTGGTGTTCCAGGAGAGCTCGCTCGATCCGCTGATGACGCCGCGGGAGGTGCTCGGCCTGTTCGCCCGGCTCTACGGCCTCCAGAGGGAGGAGGCCCGAGACCGGGCCGAGCGTCTGCTTGCGGCGGTGGGTCTCGCCGAGCGAGCCGACGACCGCATCGACACCCTCTCGGGCGGCATGCGGCGCCGGCTCGAGGCGGCACGGGCGCTCCTTCACGAGCCGGAACTGCTGGTCTTGGACGAGCCCACGACCGGCATCGACGCGGCCGAGCGGCAGGCGTTCTGGGCCCTCGTGCGGGAAGCCCGTGCGCGCGGCACCACCGTGCTCTTCGCGACGAACGACTTGGCCGAGGCCGACGCCGTATGCGAGCTCGCCGCCTTCGTCCGCGACGGCCGCGTGGTCGCCTGCGGGACGCCGGCAGAGCTGAAGCGGGGCCTGCGCGCGGAAACGGTCGTGGTGGGCTGGAACACGCCCAGTGACGAGGAGCTCGCGGCGCTCCGCGCGCTGCCGGAGACGGGCCAGGTTGTGCGCGACGGAGACACCGTGCGCGTCTCGACCGACGACGCGAGCATCCTCGTGCCGAAGCTGTTCGCCGTGGCCGGCCGCCGCATCACCAGCGTTCAAATCCACCCGACAACGCTCGCCGATGCCTACTTCGCCCACGTGGGTAGCCGCGTCGGCGAGCGGACGGAGGTCGGCTGATGGCCGTTGTGTTGGCGCTCGCCCTGCGGGATCTTCGAGGCGTGGTTCGCTCGCGCTCCCAGCTCTACTCCTCGATGCTGACGCCGCTGCTCATTCTCCTCTTCCTGGGGACAGGCGTTTCCCACGGGCTCGAACCGGCGAACCTGCCGGCAGGCGACTTCACTGCCTACCTTGTGGCGGGCGTTGTCGTGATGACCTCGGTGTTTTCGTCGACCTTCAGCAGCGCTTCCTACTACCGCGACCGGGACACAGGAATGCTGCGTGCGCTCCTCGTGACTCCGCACCACCCGCGGGCCATCGTCTTAGGGAAGTCGCTGGCAGGCGTGGCAATCGGGTCCCTCCAAGCGATGGCCGTGCTCGCCCTGGCCGCGCCGTTCACCGACTTGGGCTGGCAGTACGGCTACCTTCGCGGCGCGCTGCTTGCGCTCGTGGTCGTCGTGGCGCTCAACTTGCTGCTCGGCGGGTTGGCGCAAGCCCTAGCCACCCGCGTCCAAACGATGCAGGGGTTCCACCTGGTGATGAACCTCGCGCTGTTCCCCCTGCTCTTCTTCTCAGGGGCCTTCTTCCCCATTCGCGACCTGCCGATATGGCTCGAAGGGCTCGCGCTCGCGAACCCTCTCACCTACGCGGTCGACGCGCTGCACGTTGCCGTCTACGCGAATGATTCGAGCGACTTCCTCGGGTTGTGGATAGACCTCCCGGTCATCGGAGGGTTGGCCGCCGCGGCATACGCCGCGGGATTGGCTCGGATGCCGCGCCCCACCTGGTCGGGGCGCTGATCTTCGGCGCGGCAACGAAGACGCACCGGCACTCGCGAGCGCCAGCTGCGCACGCACCCACGAGAGCGGATGTCAGCTCGCGGCCAGCTCAGCTTTCGCCCGCTCGACAACGGCATCGAACGCCTGAGGTCGGGCAACCGCGAGGTCAGCCAGACTCTTGCGGTCGAGCTCGATGCCCGCCTTGCGAAGGCCGTACATCAGGCGGCTGTAGCTCAGCCCCCGCTGTCGCGCCGCTGCATTGATGCGGATTATCCAGAGCGAGCGGAAGTCTCCCTTCCGATCCTTCCGGTTTACGTAGCTGTACCGGAGGGCATGGAGCATGCTCTCGTTGGCGCGCCGGAAGATGCGATGGCGCTGGCCTCGATGCCCCTTCGTGAGAGCGAGGATTTTCTTGTGGCGGTGGGCAGTGACGCCTCGTTTGACGCGGCTCATGGGCGGGCTCCTCGCAGGTTAGACGCCAAGGACCCGGCGAATTTTCTTCGCCTGGCCTGGCGCCACAGGGAAGGTGCGGCTGTACTTGCGGAGGACAGCGGGGCGCTTCTTGCGGCGCATGTGGTTCCGGTTCCCGTACATGCGCACAAGCTTGCCGGTTCCGGTGAGGCGGAATCGGGAGGCGGCCCCCTTGTGAGTCTTCAGCTTCGGCACGGTCTCACTCCTCGTGTGCGGCGGCGACGGGCGGTTCGCCGGTTCCCGCGGACGGCCCTTCGGCCGCCATGGCTGCTCCTTCGGCTTCCCGGGCGCGGGCGGCGAGCTTCTTCTTGTCGGGAGCGAGGATGACCGACATGTGCCGCCCCTCGAGCGCCGCCGGCTTCTCGACGCTAGCGATAGTTTCCAATCTCGCGACGACACGGTCGAGCAGGTTCTTGCCGATCTGGGGGTGGGTGATCTCCCGGCCCCGGAACATGACCGTCACCTTCACCTTGTCGCCGCCGAGAAGAAGCTTTTCAGCGGTACGGATCTTGAAGTCGATGTCGTGGTCGTCGATCTTCGGCTTCATGCGCACTTCGCGCAGCTCGACGTGCTGCTGGTGCTTGCGCGCCTCCCGCTCACGCTTCGACTGCTCGTATTTGTACCGCCCGAAATCCATAAGTCGGGCGACGGGTGGGTTAGCGTTCGCGGCGACCTCCACGAGGTCGACCTGACGCTCACGCGCCATGGCGAGCGCCTCCGACGTCTTCACGATGCCGATCTGACGCCCGTCCTCATCGATGAGGCGAACTTCGGGGGCACGGATACGCTCGTTGACACGTGGCTCGGGAGCGGGGGGTTTCGGCGGCGCCTTGGTTCGTCGCTTCCTCAATCCTGCCGTCTATCCTTCTGCTGCGTTCCGCTTCACGCGAGAGTCGATGATACCAGGCGGTCGGCCCGCGTGTATATGCGGGAACGGCCCAGGTTCGTAGTATGGCGGACATGAGGCCCGTGCGGACAGCAGTCATCCTCGCGGCCGGGCTCGGTACCCGGATGCTCCCGGCAACGAAAGCCGTTCCGAAGGAGCTGCTTCCCGTCTTCGACACGCCGCTCATCCAGCTTACCGTCGAAGAGGCGGCTGCCTCCGGCATCGAGCGCGTGGTGTTCGTCATCGCCGAAGGGAAGGAGGCGATCCGAGAGCACTTCGCGCCGAACGGGCGCGTCGTGCGCTGGCTGCGCGAGCGAGGACAGCACGCTCTCGCCGACGTGGTCGAGCGGCCGGCGCACCTCGCCGAATACGTGTTCGCCTGGCAGGACGCCCCGCTGGGAATCGCCCATGCCGTCCGCTGCGCCCGGGAGCACATCGCCGGCGAGCCGTTCCTGTTGATGTTCCCCGACGACCTCATCCTTTCGCAGCGCCCGTGCGCCGCGCAGCTCATCGAGGCGTACGAGCGAACCGGGGGCACCGTCATCGCTGTCCACGAGGTGCCAACGGCCGACATCCCCCAGTACGGAATCGTGGCGCCGGATGGCGAAGGCAACCCGGTTCGGCTGCGGGGCGTGGTCGAGAAGCCGCCGGCCGACCGCGCGCCATCGAACCTCGGCATCGTCGGACGGTACGTCCTTTCGGAAACGATCCTGGAGCACATCGAGCGCATCAAGCCGGGGGCTGGGGGCGAGCTGCAGATCACGGACGCCATCGCCAGCCAAATCGCCGCCGGGGAGCCCGTCTACGCCCTTCGGTACGAGGGAGAGCGGTTCGACACCGGCCGGCCGGCGGGCTGGCTCGCGGCCTCAGTGGCGGTCGCGCTGCGCCGCCCGGACGCGCGGCCCTTGGTGGCGGCGCACTTGGCACGGCTCATCGGCGAACAGGTGCACGCACCGTGAGGCTGCTTTCCATCGGCTGTCCCCTGCCGAACCCCGAGGTGGATAACTACAGCGTCTTCTCCGCCCCGTCGTACTGCGACTACGACGCCGTGCTCATCGACCCGGAGAGCATTACGGCGGCGGCGCGGCGATTGGTGGAGGAGAACGCGGAATTCATGGCTCACGACGGACGCATGGTCGTGAACGGCGCCACGACCGCCGCCGCCGTTTCGGCCGCTGACCAGGTGCGCCGCCGCTTCGACGAGACGGAGCGGCTGCTGGCCAACGGCGGCACGGTAATCGTCCTCGCCCGCCCGAACGCGGTGCAGACGGGGATCGTCGGCTTCGAGGGGCTGGACCGGTACTCGTGGCTGCCGGCTCCGCCGGGCGCAGCCTGGGGTCCCCCGCTCTTGCGGCCGGGCGAGGGGCAGACTATCCGCATCGCCGACGAGGCCCACCCGCTCGCCGGGCTCCTGCGGGAGTACCGCAGCGAGTTCGTGTGGCGTGCTTGGTTCGACGAGCGCCAGCCGGCGTTTCGCGAGCACGGACGAGTGGTCGCCCGCGGCGGGTCGGACGTGCCCATTGCCTGTGAGTTCCGCGTGCTCGCCGGGAAGGTGGCCTTCATCCCCGTGCTGAAGGAGAGCAGCGGCCCGCAGCGGATGAAGATCGCCCAGTCGGTCGTCGACGCGGTGCGGGTCTACGCCGGCCATGCGCCGGAGCTGCAGCCTCCATACTGGGCGCGGAGCCTCGCCCTGCCAGGCCTCGAACAGCTGGAGGCGGAGCTCGAGGCAGCCGAAGCGGAGCTGCGCCGGGCCACCGCCGCAGTCGAGGCCGTTCGCGAACGGCACCGGGAACTTGTGTCGCTTCGGCAGCTCGTCTGGGGAGACGCGCGGCTTTTCGCCGACGCGGTGCGGCGGGCCCTCGAACTCCTCGGGTTCGCGGTCACGAGCCCGGCAGGTGACCCGCTCGAAGTGAGCGGCGATGACAGCGTCGCGCTCGTAGAGACCGAGAGCGCCGCCCAAGAGGTCGTCGAGTGGCCGTACATCCGGCTCCAGCGGCGCCTGGAGCAGCGGCTCCTGGAGAAGGGCGAGCGGCTGAAGGGGATCGTGGCGGTGAACGGCTTCCGCGGCGACGCCCCGGACCAGCGGAAGCAGCAGTTCACCGAACCGCTCCGCATCGCCTGCGAAAACTACCGCTACACCCTAGTGACGGGCACCACGCTCTTCGCCATGGTGCAGCGGGCGCTCGGCGGAGCCGGCGAGGCCGAACTCGCAGCGATGCGGAGGCGTCTCTTCCGGTGGGCAGGCGTGCTCCCGGCAGACGCAGCGCTGGGAGCGTCGGCGGGCGAGGAGCCCACGGGGCCGCTCTTCTGAGGCGAATCAACCGGCTGTGGCCGCGAAGCCGTACGCGAGGGCACCGTCGCCGAACACGGCCGCATAGGGCCGGCCGACGATCCGCTCCTCCAGGTAGGCGAGCTGTTCCTCGGTCGAGACGGCGTAGGCGATGCGCAGGCCCGCATCCTCCCAGCGCGCGGGGTCGAGCAGCCCGGCCACCGCCGCCGGCTCGACGAGGCCATCGAGGATGAAGAGGATGCCAGTGCGGGGAGATTCGGCGCGGAGGGCATCGATGCGTTCGCGGGCGGCCGCGAGGCCCTCGGCCGGCGCGTTCCCCCGCAGGGAGACGACGATAATCGAACCTCCGGACCACACGAGCGCTTCGTGGCCCGGAGCAGTGCTGAGGTCGGTCATGGGCGTATCTTGCGCGGGGAAGCTCCCGTTGTCGATAGCCTAGCCGTTCGTTTCGGGGAAGGTGACACAGGTGGTCGTGCTTTCGACCCCTTCGATGGTGCGGATGCGCTTGCTGATGACCGCCGGCACGTCGGTGAGGTTCGGCACCTCAACGACGGCGATGATGTCGTACGGTCCCATCACCTGGTACACCTCCGCGATACCCTCGGCGCCGCGGAGCGCGTGGAAGACGTCGAGGGTCTTCGCGGGATCGACGACGATGAGGACAAACGCCTTGACGGCCATCGAGCGGGACCTCCTTCCCTGGTCGCGTTACTCGCGAAGCCTGAGAACGGCCATAAACGCCTCTTGCGGAATCTCGACGTGGCCGACGCGCTTCATGCGCTTCTTCCCCTCGGCCTGGCGTTCGAGGAGCTTCCGCTTCCGGGTAACATCGCCGCCGTAACACTTCGCCAGAACGTTCTTGCGCATGGCGCGGATGGTTTCGCGGGCAATAATACGCCCCCCGATGGCCGCCTGGATCGGCACATCGAAGAGCTGGCGAGGAATCAGCTCCTTGAGCTTCGTTACCAGCTTGCGGCCTTCAGCCTGTGCCTTCGAGCGGTGCGTGATGAGCGATAATGCGTCGACCGGGACGCCGTTGACGAGGATGTCGACCTTGACCAGGTCGGCCGAGCGGTACTCGGTGATCTGGTAATCGAGACTCGCGTACCCTTGCGTGGACCCCTTCAGCTCGTCGTAGAAGTCGACGAGGATTTCGGCCATCGGGACCGCGTATTCGAGGAGCACTCGCGCCTCGCCGGGGGTGAGGTCGTTCTCCGGCTCGAGGTACTCCATGCGCAGAAACTCGCCCCGGCGTTTCGTGACGAGCTCCATGACGGCGCCCACGAACCGACTCGGCGTGATGATATCGACCTTCGCCCACGGCTCCCGGATGTCGGCGATGCGGGAGGGGTCGGGAAGGTCCGCCGGCCGGTCGACCACGATTTCCTGGCCGTTCGTGAGGAGGACTCGGTACTCGACGCTCGGCGCGGTAATCAGCAGCTCGAGGCCGAACTCGCGCTCAAGCCGCTCGGCGACGATCTCCATGTGGAGGAGGCCGAGAAACCCGCAGCGGAAGCCGTGCCCCAGGGCGGCGCTCGATTCGGGCTCGTAGACGAGGGCCGCATCGTTGAGGGCGAGCTTCGCCAACGCCTCGCGCAGCTCGTGGTACTCGTCCGGATTCGTCGGGTAAATTCCGGCGAAGACCATCGGCTTCGCGCGCCGGTACCCCGGCAGCGGCTCCGGCGCCGGGTTGGCGGCCAGGGTGATGGTGTCGCCCACGCGGCAATCGGCGACATCCTTCAGGCCAGTCGCGACGTAGCCCACTTCGCCGCATTCGAGGGCCGACAGAGGCGTCATCCGGGGGCTGAAGATGCCGAACTCAAGGGGCTCAAAGGCGACGCCGGTCTGCATCAACAACAGGTGGTCGCGGCCGGACATGCGCCCATCGAAGACTCGGACGTGGGCCACCACGCCCTTGTACGAATCCCACTTCGAATCGAAGATGAGCGCCTTCAGCGGGCCGGCGGGGTTGCCTTTCGGCGGAGGGATGCGGAGACGGATCGCCTCGAGGATCTCATCGATCCCGATGCCCTCCTTCGCGCTGGCGAAGATCATCTCCTCGCGGGCGAACCCCACCACCCGCTCCAGTTCGTGAGCGACGCGCTCGGGCTCGGCGTGGGGAAGGTCGATTTTGTTGATCACCGGAATGAGAGCGAGGTCCTGTTCCATCGCCATGTAGAGGTTGGCGAGGGTCTGGGCCTCGATCCCCTGGGAGGCATCGACAACGACCAGCGCACCCTCGCAGGCAGCCAGCGAGCGCGAGACTTCGTAGGTGAAGTCGACGTGGCCGGGGGTGTCGATGAGGTTGTATTCGTATTCGGTACCGTCGGGCGCCACGTATCGCATCCGCGCCGCGGCCGCCTTGATCGTGATGCCCTTCTCGCGCTCCAGGTCCATCGAATCGAGGACCTGCTCCTGCATCTCCCGCGGACTGATGGTTCCCGTCCGCTCGAGGAGGCGATCAGCAAGGGTCGACTTGCCGTGGTCGATGTGGGCGATGATGCAGAAGTTCCGGATCCGGGACTGCTCCACGCTCCGAGTATCGCACGCACAGGGCAATACGCTCGGACCGCACCAGGCGGGGAACCCGTTCACCGACGGCTGCGATAATCGCCGCGGAGATGGCTGCCGGAACGCGAGCCGCTGTCATGACGCCCCGCCTGCCGGCACGAGTGAGGGTGGGGTATGCCTTCGGGTCCATCGCCGGCAACGCGGTGAGCCAGGCGTGGGGACTGTGGCTGCTGTACTTCTATGCGCCGCCGGCCGACGCAGCGGCCGCCCCCAAAGTCCCCGAGGTCTGGGGCGTCGATTCGCGGGTCTTCCTTGGCGGCCTCCTGACCGCCGCCCGGGTCCTCGAAGCATTCGACGACCCTCTCGTGGGGAACTGGACGGACCGGACCTCGAGCCGCTGGGGTCGGCGCCTCCCGTTCGTCGTTGCAGCGACGCCGCTCTGGGCGGCGGGGTTCGTGCTTCTCTTCCTTCCGCCGTTCGAGGGAAGGTCGCTGGGGAACGCGGCCTGCCTCTTCATCGCGGCGATGTTCTTCTACCTGTTCAGCAATCTCGCGGGCGCCCCGCTCGAGGCCTTGCTGCCCACGATCGCGAAGCGGCACGAGGATCGGCTCTCGATCGCAACCTGGCAGCTCCTCTTCGGCGTTACAGGAGCGGTCCTGGGTCTCTCCATCAGTTCGCTGGTCGTCGACTTCGCCGGATTCGGAGCGATGGCCGCCACCGTCGGCGGGCTAGCGCTCCTCGTGAGGGGTATCACCGTGGCCGCGATCTGGCGGTACGCGAAGGAGGACGCCCAGCCCGCCGCACCAGGGCTCCGACGTGCGCTGCGGGAGACGTTCTCGAACCCGCAGTTCCTCGCCTACCTGCCGAGCTTCGTGCTCTTCCAGACCGGACTCCAGATGCTGACGGGCGCGCTGCCCTTTTTCGTGGATGCCGTCCTGCACGACGAGCGGCTGTTCGGGCGGACTGGAGCAGAGCATACGGGGACGTTCACCTTCCTGCTGACGGCCACTGTCATCGCCGGCATCGTGACAGCGATCCCGTTCTACCGGAGAGCGGCCCAGCGGAGAGGGAAGGCCTGGGCGTACCGGGCGGCGATGCTCGCCTCCGCGGCCGTCTTCCCACTCCTCGCCTTCGCCGGCTTCCTGCCGGGGCTGCCGCTGCTCGTGCAGGCCGTCCTCGTCGTCTTCGGAGCGGGGATGGCTACCGCGGGGGTTTTCATGTTCCCCAACATCCTCACGGCGGACATCGTCGATCACGATGCCCGTCGCACCGGCACGCGCCGGGAGGCGATGTTCTACGGGTCCCAGAACATGGTGGAGAAGATGGCCACAGCGTTCTCGCCGTTCCTGCTGGCTGTGGCGCTCTTGGCGGGCGACTCTCCCGACAACCCGGCGGGGGTGCGGCTGACCGGCCCTGTGGCAGGCGCCCTGGTCGCCCTCGCCTTCATCAGCTTCCGCCGCTACAGCCTCGCACCTGAGCTGGAGGAGCGGACGGGAGCCCGTTCCTGAGCCGTGTGCGAAGATGAAGCCATGGAGTCTGCCCCCGCAGCGGAGGTGCGCGACCAAGCAGCGGCCCGCCTCGAGCGGGACTTCGCCGAGCTGTGGGGCGTGCTGCAGGCCGCCGTCGCGGTGAGCGTGCGGGACGCGCGCCGCGGACAGGCTGCCAAGACCGCAGCGGCATACCTGGCGGCCCGGGGCCGGCTGGCCATCGCCGCCTTCGAAGACCTGGAGCAGGGGCGGAGGCCGGTTCTCTTCGGCATCCGCGACGACGGGCTGCGGGCGATGGCGCCGTACGCCACCATCGAGCTCCCCCTCGACGCCGTTCTCCGCTGGCTGAAGGCGGTGCATGAACGTCTGGTCGAGCGCGTCCGCGCCTCCGACCCGGCCTGGTGGACGGAGGGCCGGGCGCCCCGCGGCCCCGACGGCCTCGCGGCTGCGCTGGGCATCGGCGAAGACGGGGGAACCATGTATGCGGCCGCGGCGGCGGAGCTGCGCCGCCAGCTTGCCGGCGAGGCTTCGTAAGCATTCCTCGCGGCCTTCGGGGTCCATCTGCCCGAGGGTTTGTAGGGCCGACGCATGCTACCCTCGCCCCGACGAACACCACCATCCGCCAGAGAGGAACGTCGATGCCACGAAAGAAGGTGACCATCGTCGGCGCCGGGATGACGGGCGGCGCCATGGCCCAGCGCCTCATCGAGCGGGACATCTGCGACGTCGTGCTCCAGGACGACCCGCAGTACGCCGGAACGATGCACCACGGGAAAGCCCTCGACGAGGGACAAGCAGCCGCCTGGGAGGGGTTCTCAGCGCGCATCACTGCCACCGACGGCTGGGAGGAGACGGCCGATTCCGACGTTGTGGTCATCACCGCCGGCGCACCCCGGAAGCCGGGCCAAAGCCGCGAGGAGCTGCTCAACAACAACGCTGCCATCGTGCGGGCGAAAGCCGAGGCGGCAGCGAAGTATTCGCCGAACGCCGTCATCATCGTCTTCTCGAACCCGATGGACGCCATGTGTCACGTGGCGATGAAGGCCTCTGGGTTCCCCCGCGAACGGGTCATCGGCCAAGGGGGGATGCTCGACAGCGCCCGGTACCGCTACTTCGTGGCCCAGGCGCTGGGCGTGTCGCCGCTCGATGTCCACGGCTACGTCATCGGCGGCCATACCGATACGACGATGGTGCCCGTGGTGTCGCAGACGCGGGTCGGCGGGATCCCGCTGACGGACCTCCTGCCGAAGGAGCAGATCGACGCGCTCGTGGCACGGACGATGCGCGGGGGCGCCGAAATCGGCGAGCTCTACAAGACCGGGAGCGCGTACTTCGCCCCGTCTGCAGCCACCATCGCCATGGTCGAGGCCATTCTGCTCGATCAGCGGCGGCTGATGCCCTGCTCGGTGTACCACCAGGGCGAGTACGGCATCCACGACGTCTTTTCGGGCACCATCTGCCAGCTCGGCGAGGGCGGCGTCCAGCGAACGTTCGAACTGCCGCTGACCGACGAGGAACGGCAGAAGGTCATCGCAGCGGCGAACGCAACGAAGGAGCTGCTGAAGCTTCTAGCTGAGTGACGGCGGAGCGATCTCGGCCCGAATCGCTGCGATCGCCGCGCGGACGCGGCGCGGGGCCGTTCCCCCCGGGAGGTCCCGCGCCGCAAGAGCAGAGTCCACGGAGATGCTGAGCACGTCGGCCTCGAAGAGTTCGCTCTCGGCGCGGTACACCTCGAGCGGCAGTTCGGCGAGGTCGCAGCCGCGCCGCTCCGCCTCGCGGACGAGGCGCCCTACGATTTCATGGGCTTGCCGGAAGGGCATCCCCTTGCGGACGAGGTAATCGGCGACGTCGGTCGCTAGGGCGAAACAGGAGCCCGCAGCCTGGCGCATCCGGTCGCGGTCGAAACGCAGCTCCGGAAGCATCGCCGCGAAGATCTCGAGCGTGGCGAGCAGCGTCGCAGCGGCGGCCTTGGCGGCGCGCTTGTCCTCTTGGAAATCCCGGTTGTAGGCGAGCGGCAGAGCCTTCACGACCATGAGAAGGTTTACCAGCTCGCCCACGATCCGCCCGCTGCGGGCTCGGGCAAGCTCGGCGACGTCCGGGTTCCGCTTCTGGGGCATCATGCTCGAGCCGGTGGAGAAGGCGTCCGGCAGGCGCACGAATCCGAACTCGGCCGTGGACCAGAGCACAATCTCCTCGGCGAGCCGCGACAGGTGGAGCTGGGCGATGGCGCATGCCGCCAGGAATTCGAGGAAAACGTCCCGGTCCCCCACAGCATCGAGGCTGTTGCGGCTCACCGCGGAGAAGCCGAGCTCCCGGGCGACGAACTCGCGGTCGAGCGGGTAGGGGCTTCCGGCGAGCGCCCCCGAGCCGAGCGGCATGACATCGACCCGGCGGCGGGCGTCGAGGAACCTGGCGCGGTCCCGAAGGAGCATCTCGGCGTAGGCAGCGAGGTGATGGCCCAGAGTCACCGGCTGAGCGCGCTGCAGGTGGGTGTAGCCCGGCATGGGGTCCGCGGCATGGCGTTCGGCCAAGTCCGCGAGGACGAGGATGAGCCGCTCGATAGCCCGGACGATCGCGTCGGTGCGGTCGCGAAGGAGGAGGCGATTGAGCAGCGCTACCTGGTCGTTGCGAGAGCGCGCCGTGTGCAGCTTGCCGGCCACCGGGCCGATCTTCTGCCGGAGCAGGGCTTCGACGTGCGTGTGGATGTCTTCGAGCTCGGGACGCCACGCCACGCGGCCCGCTCGGAAGTCCTCGAGCACGGCCTGGAGCCCGGCGACGATCTGCTCCGCTTCCTCGGGAGGAATGATTCCCTGCTTTCCGAGCATGCGGGCATGGGCGACTGAGCCGGCGATGTCGAATTCGTAGAGGTCGGCGTCGTCGCCGGCCGTATACTCCTGGACCAGCGGGTCCATCTCGCCTTCGAACCGGCCTCCCCAGGTGCGCTGCGCCACGGTGCCCATGGTGGCATGCGCCGTGCACGCGAACAATCGGCGAACGAAGCTTGCAGCGGCGCCCGGTACAATCGGCCCATGCGCTTGCGAGCCCCGAGGACGCTGTTCATCGAGCGCCGGCTGCCCGCGGAGCTCGCACCCCTGGCCGAGCTCGCGCGCGATTTGTGGTGGTCGTGGCACCCGGAAGCGCGTGAGCTCTTCGAGCGTCTCGACCCGGCTCTCTGGGAAGCGACAGACCACAACCCGTACCGGCTCCTGCAGGTCGTGGGCGAGGAACGGCTCCGAGCGGCCGCTGCCGACGTTGGCTACCTGGCGCAGCTGCAGGCGGCGGCGAGGGCGCACGCCACGCAAGGGGAGGCTCCCACGGCCGACGTCTTTCCCGGCCGCCAGACCCACGAAGTGGTGGCGTACTTCTCCATGGAGTACGGCCTGGTCGAGTGCCTGCCCTCCTATTCGGGCGGCCTCGGCGTCCTCGCCGGTGACCACCTGAAATCGGCCAACGACTTGCGGCTGCCGCTGGTCGGCGTGGGACTCCTCTACCGAGCCGGCTACTTCCAGCAGAAGCTCGGACCCGACGGCTCCCAATATGAACTCGACGAGCCCGTGGACGTGGCACACCACCCCATCGAACGGGTGCGGGACCGGGACGGCAGCGAGGTGACCGTCCGCGTGTCCATCGAGGACCGGGAGGTTGCGGTCAACGTCTGGCGGCTACGCGTGGGCCGGGTACCGCTCTTCCTCCTGAACACTGACCACCCGCAGAACGACCCCCGGGACCGGCGGATCTGCGATCGGCTGTACGACGCCGACCTGGATACCCGCATCAGGCAGGAGATCGTCCTCGGCATCGGCGGCGTGCGTGCGCTGCGCGCGCTGGGGATGGAGCCCGCCGTCTGCCACATGAACGAAGGCCATTCGGCACTGCTCGCCCTGGAGCGCGCCCGCGGGCTGATGGAACGCCACGGCCTATCCTTCGCGGAGGCGTGGTGGGCGGTGTGGAACACGAGCGTGTTCACCACGCATACCGCTGTCGCTGCCGGGATCGACCTCTTTCCTCCCGACTTGGTGCTACGGCACCTCGGCGGCTACTTCGCCGCGTTCGGCGTCGATCCGCACGAGCTGCTCGGCCTCGGCCGTACCCGCCGGGAGGACCACGGGGAACCCTTTTCCATGGCGTTGCTCGGACTTCGCGCTTCGGCCTTCGCCAACGGGGTGTCGCGCATCCACGGCGCCGTATCCCGCGAACTGTGGAGCCAGGCGTGGCCGAACGTGCCGGTCGACCATATCCCCATCGGCTCCATCACGAACGGCGTGCATCTGGCGACCTGGGTCGGCCCCGAAATGGGTGCCCTCTACGATCGCGTCACGGGAGGGAGATGGCGCACCGCCCCGGCCGACCCGGCAGTCTGGGAACCCCTGCTCACCGCCGACGACGAGGAGGTCTGGCATGCCCACCTGCATCAGCGCCGGCGGCTCCTCGACGAGCTCGAGCGGCGGATGCGGGAGGAGGCCGTGGGCCGGGGGGAACTGGCCGGCGCCGCCGGGCGGGCCACGATCGACCCGGGGGCGCTCATCATCGGCTTCGCACGTCGCTTCGCCGGCTACAAACGCGCAACGCTTCTCTTTCGCGACCCGGACCGCCTAGCGCGCATTGTAGGCAACCCCGAGCGGCCCGTGGTCATCGTCTACGCGGGGAAGGCCCACCCGCGCGACGAGCCCGCCAAGCAGCTCATCCGCGAGGTGGTGGCGATGAGCCAGCGGCCCGAATTCCGCGGGCGCATCGTGATGCTCGAACGGTACGACGTTCACCTCGCGCGCCTTCTGGTGCAGGGCTGCGACTTGTGGCTGAACAACCCCCTCCGCCCGCTGGAGGCGAGCGGAACGAGCGGCATGAAAGCAGCAGCGAACGGAGTGCTGAACGCGAGCGTGCCCGACGGCTGGTGGCCCGAAGCGTACCAGCCTGGGGTCGGCTGGCGAATCGGGCCCGACGACCCCCTCGACCCCGATCAGCAGGACGCGTTCGACGCGGAGGCGATCTACACGCTCCTCGAAGAGGAAATCATCCCCGCGTACTTCGAGCGGTCGCGAGAGGGCGTGCCCCTGCAATGGACAGCGATGATGAAGCGCGCGATCGCCGCCATCGCGCCGTACTTCAACACCGACCGGATGGTGGCGGAGTACCTGCAGCGGGCGTACGTTCCGGCATTCGAGCGCTGGCGGAGGTTCGCTGGCGACGGCTTCCAGTTCGCGCGCGAGCTCCGCCGCTGGGAAGAGCACGTGCGGGGGGCGTGGGGCGACGTGAAGGTGCTCTCCGTGGAACATGAGTTGACGGAGGACAGCGCGGGGGCGGCGATCCGCATCGCTGCCGAAATCTTCCTCGGGAAGCTGCCGGCAGCAGATGTGCGGGTCGACGCTGTGGGCGGCCCGGCCGAGCCCGACGGAACGATTCCGCGGCTCGCCTACGAGGTTCCGCTGGCGCGGGTTGGCGGGACTTCCGAGGGCGTGCACCGATACGAAGCTGTGCTGCTGCCGCGCGAAGGCGGCCGACTTGCCTTTTCGCTCCGTGTGGTGCCGTTTCACCCAGCAGTGCCCGAGCCCTACGCTTGGGGCCTCGTGCTCTGGGCGTAGCAGGGGGACTCCGACGGGAGTATCCTTCGGCCGCGATGGACCGGAAACGGCTCTTGGTGGTCGGCGCGGGAGCGATGGGCTCGATGTACAGCCAGCTCGTGGCCGCGGGACGCGTGCCCGAGGCGGAGCTCGCCGGCATCGTCGACATCGACGGAGCCCGGGCCCTGGAGCTGGCGTCGGCCGTCGGCTGTCCCGCGTTTGGAGACATCGAGGCGGCAGTCCGCCAGACCCGGCCAGAGGCGGCATACGTCGCCACACCCGACCACCTGCACCGGCAGCCCGTGGAAGCCCTCGCTGCCGCAGGCGTTGCCGTCTTGGTCGAAAAGCCGCTCGCCACGAGTGTCGAGGACGCGCGGGCGATGGTCGAGGCAGTTGAGCGGGCCGGCGTGTACGCCGAGGTGAACTACGCGCTCCGCTGGCATCCCGCCTTCCAGGAAGCCCGACGCGCCATCGAGTCGGGGGAAATCGGGGAGGTGCGGACGATTTCCGCACGGATGAACACGCCGATCACCCTTCCTCGGGACCGGCTCCGTTGGAGCGGCCGCACCAGCCCCGCGTGGTACCTGATGTCCCATTTGCTTGATTTGGCGTACTGGCTGAGCGGCCGCCGCGCCGAGAGCGTGTACGCATCGGCCGGCCGCGGCACGCTCGCGGCTGGCGGCCTGGGCACGCCCGATTGGGTGCGCGCCATCGTACTGTATCGCGGGGGCATCGACGCCAGCTTCGAATCGGTGTGGATCCTGCCGGCGAGCTGGCCCGCCGCTGCAGAAACCTGGGTCCGCGTAGTGGGAAACGAAGGGGCCCTCGAAGCGGACGCGAGCCACCAGGGGGTGCTCATCGCCGGCCATCACCTCCGCCAGCCGGCGAGCACCGGGTGGTACGCGGCCCGCCTCTCGGCGTTCCTGCGGGGCATGAACGGGCTTGGCCAGACGCGCGTCACCTTCCACGATGGGCTTGAGACGACCCGCATCCTCGCCGCTCTCGACCTCAGCCTGCAGAGCGGGCGCGCAGAGCGGGTCGAACCGTAGGGGCCTGCGCGCGAGATGACGCTGTACATCGTCGGGCTCGGACCAGGGGACGTGCGCTATCTGACGGCTGAGGCGCGCGAGCTGCTCGAAAGCGGGCGGCCGGTCCTGCTCCGCACGCGGCACCATCCGGCCGTTCAGGCGCTCGACCCACACGGGCGCTGGCCGTCCTGCGACGACTTGTACTCGAGTGGCCACTCCTTCGAAGGGGTGTACACCGCCATCGCCGACCGGGTCCGCTCGCTCGCCGCGGGAGGCGATCTCGTGTACGCCGTGCCGGGTCACCCGCTCGTGGCCGAGCGGACCGTTTGCGAGCTGCTCGCCGACCCTCGCGGGACGGAGGTTCGCGTGGTGCCGGGCCTAAGTTACGTCGACCTCGCCCTCGCGGTGCTCGGCATCGACGGCGAGAACCTGCAGGTGTGCGACGCGCTCGCGCTCCGCATCGACGCCCAGCGTCCTGCGCTCATCGGGCAGGTGTACAGCCGGGAGGCGGCCGGCGACCTGAAGCTGGCCCTCGTGGACATCTACCCTGCGGAACATGAAATCACGCTGCTCTTCGACCTGGGCACGGAGCGGCAACGCGCGGAGCGGGTCGCGCTCGCTGACCTGGACCGAAGGCCGTACGGCCACCTGGCATGCGTGTACGTGCCGCCGCTGCTGCCGGAGGCCGACGTTCGCCGGTTCGATGGGCTCTACGCCATCGTCTCGCGACTGCACGCCCCCGACGGGTGCCCGTGGGACCGTGAGCAGACCCACGAGTCGCTGAAACCGCACCTGCTGGAGGAGACCTACGAGGTCATCGACGCGATCGACGCCGGCGACCCCGCGAAGCTCTCGGAAGAACTCGGCGACCTCCTGTTGCAGGTGCTCATGCACGAAGCCGTTGCCCGCCGGCTGGGCGAATTCGCAATGGGCGACGTCACGGAATCCATCGCCCGGAAGCTGATCCGCCGGCACCCCCACGTCTTCGGCAACGCCACCGCACGCACTGCGGACGACGTCCGGCGTTCGTGGGAAGAGCTGAAGCAGGCGGAGCGGGGAGAGGAGAGCATCCTCGAAGGGGTACCCCGCTCCATGCCGGCCCTGGCTGCCTCCCAGGTGATGCAGGGCCGGGCGCGCCGGCTGGGCTTCGATTGGCCTGCCATCGATGGGCCGCTGGAGAAGCTCGCCGAGGAGATCCGCGAGTTCGCCAAGAGCGAAACCGCCGACCAGCGGGAGGACGAGTTCGGGGACATCCTCTTCGTCTTGGCGAACGTGGCTCAACGGCTGGGCATCGATGCGGAGGCAGCCCTCCGCCGGGCGAACGAGAAGTTCCGGCGCCGCTTCGCGAAGGTGGAGGCGTTGGCCAGAGAGCGGGGCCTCGACCTCCGCGACCTCGATCTCGCTGGCCTGGATGCCCTTTGGGAAGAGGCCAAAGCCGGTGAATCCGGCTGAGGCGGTTGCCGGGCATCACGCCATCCCGGTAGGCTACGTTTCGCATCGAAACCCAAGGAGGAGGCGGCGGGATGTCGCAAGCGAAGCAGTCGGTCGTGACTTGGGAGCGCTTCCGCTCGGGGAAGACCTTCTGGGAGTACCTCGACTCGGGCATCCGGAACCGGGAGCTGTTCCTGGAGAACTATGAGAAAACCGTGCTGAGCGACGAGCAGCGAGCGGCGCTGCAGGAGCTGGCCTCGAGACCGAATGGCCCGCACCACATCTTGGTGATCGGCGAGGATTGGTGCCCTGACGTCTACCGGGGCACGGGTGTCGCTCAGCGGATGGCAGAGGCCATGGGAGCCGAACTGCGCTTCTTCGAACGCGACAAGAACAAAGACATCATGCAGGAGTACCTGAACCAGGGACAGTTCGAGTCGATCCCGGTATTCGTGTTCTACGACAAGGATCATCGGGAGATCTGCCACTTCATCGAACGGCCGCAGATCGCGAACGAACAGCTGCACGAAGTGCAGAAGGTGTTGGGCCCGACATCGCCCGAAGCCCTGGCCGCGCAGCTCGGCCGCGAGCCGACCGAGGAAGAGATCCGCGAGGCACGGGCGAAGGCGCGCGAGCGGTATCTCGAGTGGCAGCGCACGAGCCCGATCTGGGCAAATTGGCGGGTCGCGACCGTCGACGAGTGCATCGCGCTGCTGCGGGCGAACCTGTAACCCTCGGCCTGCGGATTCGACACGGCGGGAGCGAACCAGCGCTCCCGCCGTACGCTGTTCGCCCCTGAGGCCTCCGATGCGAAGCAGGCACCGGAGCTGGCTGCGGCGCACCCTCACGACGTCGGCGCTGCTCGTGCTGCTGTTCGCCGCGTACGCGGCGGCCATGCAGGCGACTCTGCCCGACGAGGGAGCGCCGTCCCTCTCCCGCGAGGAGCGCGACCAGCTCCACGCCGTCGTCCACGCCGGCGCGCTGCTGCTCGCGTTCGTCGGCGGATGGGCGCTCGGCTGGGCCGAGGAGCGGAACGGCTTCGCGTACGCGGTGACGGTCACGTTCGCGCTCGCCTTCCTCATGGCTTTCGCGCTAATCGCTTCGCGCGAGCTTGCGTGCTCGGCGGCGGGCATCGTCATCCTGCGCGAATGGACCTGCGGGTGAGCGCGTAGACCGGAAGGCTGTGCGGGCGGCACCATGATGGCGATGAAGCTTCCCGTGACGCCATGGGTTCTCGCGGGGCGGATCCTCGCGATCCTGGGGATGGGCTTCACCGCCGCGGTAGCGATCCTGTTCTACGTGGGCGGCTTCTGGGCGTGGGGGCTCGCTGCGACGGCTGCCTTCGTGCCCTTCTTCCTGCTCATCGTCGTCGTCGAGCGGTATTCGGTGCGCCACGGGCTCATCGGCCCGCCCGAACCCGCCGCCGAAGCCGACGACGAGGCGGAGTAAGGGCAACCGGGGGCGATTTCCGACCGCTCAGGGCGTCGCGGTCGGCGTAGCGCCGCCTTCCGGCGTGGCAGTAGCCGCCTTCGGAAGCTGCTGGATTTCGACCCGCTCGATGAGGTCGCCCTGAGCGATCCGGTCGACGACGTCCATCCCCTCGATCACTTTGCCGAAGGGGTAGAAGAGCGTCTGGGCGCCGCTGTCGAAGTCGAGAGCCGGGTTGTCCTTGAGATTGATGAAGAACTGGCTGCCGAAGCGGCGCTCCCCCTGGCGCTTCGCCATCGAAACCGTGCCCCGCGTGTTGCGAAGCTCGTTCGGTTCGTCGTCGACGGTGTAGCCGGGGCCGTCGGCCACGCCCGCGGGCGGAGCGTCGGGCCGGTTCGGATCGAGCCCCCCGCGGCTGCGCGGGTCTCCCGCTTGGACGACGAAGTTCGGTACGACCCGGTGGAACGTGAGCTGGTCGTAGAACCCCTTCTGCGCGAGGAACACGAAGCTGTTGACCGTTTTCGGGGCGATGTCCTCGAAGAGGTCGATGACGATGTCGCCTTTCGCGGTGTGGATGACCGCCCGGTAATCGTGCGCCTGGGCGTCGATGACCTGTTCGGGGGCCGAAAAGGCGAAGGGGTTCGGTGTGGCCGTGGGCGTGGGGCTCCCCTGGACGGTTTCGACTGGGGTGGGCGTTCCCGCCGG
>DAOUCS010000119.1:0-7271 GCA_034431815.1 Dehalococcoidia bacterium | reverse complement strand
CGATCTCGGTGTCGTAGCCGTTCGGGAGCCGCTCGATGAATTCGTGGGCGCCGACAGCTTTAGCAGCCTCGGTGATCTCCTCGTCGGTGACGTCCGGCCGGCCGTAGGCGATGTTCTCGCGGATGGTGCCGCTGAACAGGTACGGGTTCTGTAGCACCACGCCCATGTGGCGGGTGAGCGAGCGCCGCTTGATGTCACGGATGTCGATGCCGTCGACGCGGATGGCCCCGCTGGTCACGTCGTAGCCGCGGGCGAGCAGGGCCGTAATGGTGGTCTTCCCCGCGCCGGTGTGCCCCACAAGGGCGATGGTCTCCCCGGGCTCCACGTGGAGGTTGATGTGCTTGAGCACCGGCACCCCTGGGACGTACTCGAAGCAGACGTCCTCGAAATCGATGCGCCCTTCCACGCGGTCGAGCTCGATGGCGTCGGGCTTGTCCTTCACCTTCGGCTCGGTGTCGAGCACCTCGAAGATGCGCTGGCCGCCGGCCATGGCCCGCTGGAGCATGGTGTACTGGAGGACGAGGTCGCGGATGGGGTCGAAGAATCGGCTGACGTAGACCGCGAAGGCGGTGAGGGCGCCGAGGGTGGTGGCGACGTCGACGGAGGAGGCGCGCAGGGCGAGTAAACCGCCGACGACGAGGACGAGCGCCGTCGCCACGGCCACCGCGAGCTCGATGACGGGCATGATGGCCGCCGTCAGCATCCCGGCCCAGATGTTGGCGTTCCGGTTCTCCCGGTTGAGGCGGTCGAAGAGGCGGGCGTTGACGTCCTCCCGGGAGAGGGATTGGATGGCGCGCACGCCGGCCACGTTCTCGCCCAGCGTCCCGTAGAGCTGGCTGATCTTCACGCGCACGTTGATGAAGGCGGCACGGGCGTGGCGCGCCCACCAGACCATGATGGCCACCAGGGGCGGCACGACGGCGAAGGTGACGAGGGCAAGCTGCCAGTCGAGGATGAGCAGCGTGGTCACGACGATGGCGAGCCCCACGAAGTCGGAGGCGAAGGTGAGCGACCCGCTCGTGAGGAGCTCCTGCATCACGGTGACGTCGCTCGTGAGGCGGCTGATGATGCGGCCCACCTCCATGTCGTCGAAGAAGCTGAGGGAGAGGCCCTGGATGTGCTCGTACATCTGGGTGCGGAGCTGGTGGAGGAGCCGCGTGCCCACCCAGGCAGTGAGGAGCTGCTGGATGCGCGCCGCCACGAACGTCGTCGCGGCCAGCCCGCCCATCGTCCCGGTGAGCCAGTAGACGCGCTCAAGGTCGTGGGCGAGGCCCGCCTTCACCGTGAAGCCGATGAGGAGCGGCTGGAGGAACTGGGTGACGGCGATGACGACCATGCAGACGAGCGAGGCGGCCACCTGCCAGTTGTACGGCTTGAGGTAGGGAAGCAGCCGCCGGACGACTTCGGCATCGTACGGCTTGCCCAAGTACTCTTCGGTCCAGCCGTCGAAGCCGGCACGGGCGAAACGGTTCCCTCCCGGCCCGCCAGCCTGACCGCCGATGCCGATGCTCCAGCCGCCTGCCCCTGCGCCACCCCAGAACGCCATCAGCTTCCTCCTCCCGGGGCGGGTGCGGCCCGAAAGCCGCGTTGTACGCCGGCGGCGCGCTCGTCCGCCAGTACCTTGCCGAGCGCCTCCTCCTGGTCCTTGAGCTCGAGCTCGTAGATGCGGCGGTAGAGCCCCTCCTGGGCGATGAGCTCCGCGTGGGTGCCGCGCTGGATAATTCGGCCCCGGTCGAGGACGATGATCTCGTCCGCCCGCATGATGGTGCGCAGCCGCTGGGCGATGACGAAGGTCGTGCGGCCCGTCATCAGCTCGTGCAGGGCCTGCTGGATGAGGAATTCGGTCTGGCTGTCGACACTGGCGGTGGCATCGTCGAGGATCAGAATCTTCGGGTCGAGAAGCAGGGTGCGGGCGATGGCAATGCGCTGCTTCTGGCCGCCGGAAAGGGTCACGCCCCGCTCGCCGACCCATTCGTCGTACCCGTTCGGCAGGCTGACGATGAAGTCGTGGATGCGGGCCGCCTTCGCCACCCGTTCGATCTCTTCCTGCGTCGCGTCGGGCCGGCCGTAGGCGATGTTGTCGCGGATGGTGCCCACAAAAAGGAAGACGTCCTGCTGGACGATTCCGATGTTCTTGCGGAGCGATTCGATGGTGACGTCGCGGATGTCGATGCCGTCGATGGTGATCCGGCCGGCGGAAACGTCGTAGAAGCGGGGGATGAGGTTGACGATGGTCGACTTCCCGCTCCCGGCCGGCCCCAGCAACGCGATGAGCTTCCCGGGCGGGGCGTCGATGGTGATGTCGTGAAGGACCGGGCTGACGTTGTTGTAGGCGAAGGAGACGTTCTCGAAGCGGACGTGCCCCTTCACGTCGCGGAGCACCACGGCGTTCGGCTTCTCCTTCACCTCAGATTCGGCGTCGATGAGCTCGAAGACGCGCTCCGCCGCGCTCGCTGCCCGGGCGAAGATGTTGATGATCCAGCCGAGCGAGCGCACCGGGAGCTGGAGCAGGTTGAGCCACAGGACGAAGGTGAGGAGCGCCCCGGGGGCCAGCTGCCCCCGAGCGATGAGCCAGGAGCCGAAGCCCACCGTGGCCGCGATTTGCGCCATCGAGATGGCGTTCATCAGGGGTGCGTGGAACGCCTGGATGCGGGCCTGGGTGTAGTTCAAGTCGGCTTGCTTCTGCGACACGCGGCGGAATTTCTCCGCCTCGTACTCTTCGCGGGCGAACGCCTTCACCACCCGGATACCCGAGAGGCCCTCTTCCGAGACCTGGGTGAGCATCGCCTGGTTCTGCTGGATCTCCATCCATAGCGGGCGGAGCCGCCGGCTCGTGACGATGGAGCGCCAGGCAATAATGGGGAAGGAGACGATGCTCACCAGCGCGAGCTGCCAGTTGATGGCGAACATGCCGCCCAGGGCGACGAAGAGCAGGAGGACGATGTAGAAGAGCCGGATCCCCCCCATATTGAAGAAGATCCGGATGTTCTCCACGTCCTGGGTCGCCCGGGACATGATTTGCCCGGAATGGACCCGATCGTGGTAGGCGAAGCTGAGGCGCTGGATGTTGTCGTAGATGCGGTTCCGCAGGTCGTAGGCTATCCGCTGGCCGATGTTTTCACCTAGGAACTGCTGCCCGAAGGCGGCCAGGCCGCGGCCGATGGCCACGAGGACGATCGCCAGCGCCGCCAGGAGCAGCAGCCGCTCGTTCCCCGCAAAGTCGACGGCGATGCCCCGCTCGTTCCGAACCGGCTTCAGGCCGAAGTCGATCGCCCACCCCACCAGCAGGGGGTTCAGCATCACCAGCCCGGCCGAGGCGATGGTGCAGAGCACGCCCGCCGCGAAGAGCCAGCGGTACGGCTTCACATAGGGCAGCAGGCGGAGGAGGTAACGCACGAGGCCGGGCTCCCTTTGCTCTATGCAAAGTATGACCCACGCGCGCACCTTGACGCAAACGTGAAGGTTGCGGCCGGCGCTCTGATGGCGAAACGTGCGGCCCGTCACGTCCGAAGGAGGGGCGACCGAGCGACCATGGGGGCACCGACGACTGGAAGGAATGAGGAGGGGAAGATGTTCGGCAGGAGCCGGCGCGCAGCCACGACCGAATTCGTGCCGCTCACCCGGCCGAGCGAGCTCGACACGCTGTTCGACCTCTCGCACGAGCGGCCGGTGGTGCTCTACCTGCACGACCCCTACTGCGCCGTGAGCGCGATCGCGCGCTTCCGGCTGCGGGGAGTGGGCGGTGAAGTCCGCGTTGTCGATGTGTCAACCGATGACACGTTGAAGTGGCGCATCGAGCGGGAAACAGGAGTGCGGCACGAATCGCCCCAGGTCATCGTCCTGTGGGGGAGGCGCGCGCTCTGGCACGCCTCCCACGGCGACATCAGTGCCGAGGCCGTCCAGCGGGCGTTGGATGCGGTCCCGCGGGCTGCCGGTGGAGCGCAGCCGGGCGAGGCTGCGAGCCGCTAAGGCTCGGCCGCGCCGTCGGCGTCCGCGCCAACGCCGAGCTCGCGGAGGAGGTCGAGCACCCGGGCGCGGATCTGGTCACGAATGGGACGCACGGCTTCGAGCGGAAGCCCGGCGGGGTCGGGGACCGGCCAGTCGAGGTAGCGCTTGCCCGGGAGCATCGGGCAGGCGTCGCCGCACCCCATGGTGACGACCACATCGGCGCGTTCGAGATCGCCTTCGGTCCAGCGGCGGGGGCGCTCGTTCGTCAAGTCGATGCCGAGCTCGGCCATCGCTGAGAGCACGGCAGGATTCACCTCCGCCGCCGGCTCGGAGCCGCCGCTGAGGACCTCGGCGCGCCCCGCGGCGAAGCGGCGGGCGAAGGCCGCGGCCATCTGCGAACGCCCGGCGTTGTGCACACAGAGGAAGAGGATCGACGGCCGCTTCACGCGCTCGCCTCCCCGGGCCGGGGTGCCCGGCGTTCCAGGAGTGCAGCGACGCCCGCGGCGGCCGCTGCGCCCGCCAACGGCCCCGCCCAGTAAACCCAATGGGCCGACCAGGCGTTTGCGACCAGCGCGGGCCCGAACGACCGGGCCGGATTCATGGACGCGTTCGCGACCGGGCCCCAGCCGCCCGCCGCGAGGGCGACATAGCCCCCGATCGCGAGCGGGCCGAGGAGGCGATCGCTCCCCGCCCGGAACACCAGGAGCACGAGGAAGAAGGTGAGGAGGAACTCGGAGAGGAGGGCCGCATCGGTGCCCTCGAGGCGGGGCGCCGATGCGCCGAGGTCGCCCCGCAGACCGACGACCGCCCGAACGCCGCGCGCTGCTGCCGCTGCCCCGGAGAGCTGGGCGAGCCAGTACACCGGTACGCGCTTCGCAGCGACTTGGCCGCGGAGCGCGAGCGCGAGCGTCACAGCGGGATTGATGTGCGAACCGGAGAGGTCGCGGAAGGCGACGATGGAGGCCGCGACCGAGGCGCCGAAGGCGAGGGCGATCGCGGTCGGCCCAACGCCGCCGCCGGACGCAGCGTCGACCGCCATGGCGCCAGGCCCTGCGAACACCAGGAGCGCAGTGCCGAGGAACTCGGCGGCGGCAGCGAGCCCCAAGCCGGGAGTCACGCGTCGGAAGCCTACGGAGCGCTCGTGAACGAGGCGTTAGCGGGATTGCGCCCGAGGTCCGTTCGCGGTATCGTGCCTGTCCAATCGTTGGATGCAGCTCGGAGGCGAAGCATGCTCCGTTTCCTGGGCCGAATCGCACTCGCCGCCTCGCTGGTCGGAGCCGCTGTAGCGGCATGGCCGGGCGCCGCTCGGGCGGAATCCCCTCCGCTCAGCGAGCCGGCGGCCGAGCTGGAGGCGGCGCTCCACTGTCCGGCGTCCTTCGGAACCGCTGTCCGCGGCCCCGTCCTCCTGGTGCCGGGGACAGGGCTCACCGGCCCCGAGAACTGGGATTGGGGCTTCGCGCCGGCCCTCGCAGCGCAGGGGTTCGACGTGTGCACCGTGGACACGAAGGCGTTCGGCACCGGGGACGTCCAGCTCACGGCCGAGCGGGTCGTCTTCGCCATCCGACGGATGCATGCGGTCACGGGGAAGCCCGTCGCCGTCATCGGGTACAGCCAGGGCGGGCTGAGCATCCGCTGGGCGCTGGCCTTCTGGCCCGATGTGCGCGCGATGGTGAGCGACGTCATCGGTCTGGCGCCCGCGAACGGCGGGACGGATGCGGCCGCGGCCTTCTGCGGGGCGGGCGCGTGCCCGGCGGCGATTTGGCAGATGGTGCCCGGCTCGCGGCTGCTGCAGGCGCTCGCGGCCGCCGGCGACGTGTTCCCCGGCCCCGACTGGACGGTGATCTACTCGGAGACGGACGACGTGGTCGTGCCGCCGGCGGCGCGGTCGCCACTCCCGCAGCGGCCGGGAGTTCGGGTGCGGAACGTCGCTGTGCAGGAACTGTGCCCGGGGTCGCAGCTGCTCCACATCCAGTTCCCGGCCGACGGGGCGGTGTTCGCCCTCGTGCTCGACGCGCTCCTCAACGATGGGCCGGCCGACCCGGCACGGGTGCCGGCGTCGGTCTGTGGTTCGCTCGTCCCGGGCGTCACGCCGGAGCTGGCAGCGGCGAAGGCCCAGGAGCTGGGCGGACTCGCCTTCCAGCGCATCGCCGGCGGCGAGATGGTGGCGGCCGAGCCGCCGCTGGCGCCGTACGCGGCCGGATTGCTGGCGTCGCCCGCGCCGACGGCGACGCCCGCGCCGCCGCGGACCGGCTCGGGGACGGCGGGCGGCGCACCAGACGGCGGAGGCCACTGGGCGCTGGCCGCAGCTGCCGTGCTGCTCGCCGCTGCAGCGTGGGTTACTGCCCGCGGAAGCCGGCGCTCGCTCTGACCGAGAGCGCGGCTCGTCGAGCGCTCGGCCGCGGAGCGCATCGGGACGGCGGGAGCACGGCGTCCTCGGGGCTGGAGGCGGCGCTGATTTTCGCTCGGGACGCTCCGGTCGGCTTCCCTCGGTGTCCGACGTCGGCCGGGTCAGGGTCGGCGACTTCCCCGATTGGGCGCGGCCCCTGACGGCGCGGACTGTGGCGCTGCCCAAGGGGACCCGCACCCGGGCCGGATGCCGCATCGACCAGGACCGCGCCGCCGCGGCGCTGGGCGGCAGGAAATCCGAGGTCGGTTCCCGGGAAGGCCGAGGTCGACACGTCCGGTGTATCGAGCTCCCTTCCGGGGCTCGAGCGTCGGAGGGCAGGGATTTCTAACGCGCTCCAAACGGAACTCGCTTGCGCGAATCGCCGTCGGGCGGAAATCTAATGGTCGCTCAAACCTATCGGTCACCCACCTTTCCCCCAGTGAACACCGGGCGCCCGCCCGCTGCTAGGCGTGGCTTGGGTCGCCACGGATTCCTGGCCGGCGGAGGGGCAGCGGTCGAGACTGCGATGCGAGGACGCGCGGCCGGCTGCTGCTGTAGCGAGCCTTCCTATCAGGGCCTCGACTCCGCCCACCGATCCACGACTCGCTAGAGGGATGACCAACACACCGGAGCGTGCTCCGGCCGGAGGTCCGTGCCGGAGGACGTTCCATCACTCCATTGCAGGAGGGACGAGCCCGTGAGTCTCCTTCGGTCGTTCGTGTCTTCGAGGCGCAACCGCTTGTTCCTGTTGACGGCTATCATCGTTCTCCTGGCCAGCTTAGGGGTTGCAGTCGTGTGGCCCGCGCCACGGGCGAACGCGGGCATCAAGAAGGGCGGCATCATCACTCCGACCCCGACCCCGACGGCGACGCCGACCCCCACGCCGACGCCAACGCCAACAGCGACCCCCACCCCCACGCCCACGCCGACTCCGACC
>DAOUCS010000118.1:0-3406 GCA_034431815.1 Dehalococcoidia bacterium | reverse complement strand
CTCCTCCAGGGTTACCCGGGTCACGTCGCCTCCTTTCGGTAACCCTGATTCTGAGGCAACGCTCCCCGTTCGGTAACCCTTTCAATGAGGCAGATCGCGCGCTTGACTTCGAGACCGGGGCTCCGTACTGTGCGATGACGTTCGCCGGGCGCCGTGGCGGCGCTCCGTGCCCTTCCTGCAGCGAGTGACATCGAACCACCTGCCGGCGTCCACCGTCGAGCCCGCCCCCCATACGAGCGCGCGGGCGCGCGTCCTCACGGGCGCGCTGCTCGGCGGCACCATGCTGCTCGGCGTCCCCGCCATCGTGACGCGGCTGTCGGGCGCCCACCCCGGGACCATCGCCGAGATCGGCATCTTCGGGCTGGGCATCCTGACGGCGGCCTTCATCCTCGGCTCAGCGGCGGAGGCGGCCCAGAAGGACATCTCGCGGGCGCTCGCCCTCGCCTTTCTCGCGTTCATCGCCGTCCTGCCCGAATACGCCGTCGACCTGTATTTCGCCTGGCGGGCGGGCGAGGACATCCAGTACGCGCATTACGCCGCGGCGAACATGACCGGCGGGAACCGGCTCCTGGTGGGCCTCGGATGGCCGATGGTGCTGGCCATCTTCTACTGGCGCGGACGCCGGGCGTCGATGACCCTTTACCTGCCCCGGCGGGTGAGCCTCGAGGTCACCGTCCTCGCCGCGGCGACCGTGTACTCCTTCGTGCTGCCCCTCAAGGGCGACATCTCGCTGGCCGACACGGCCGCGCTGGGCGCGCTCTTCGTCCTGTACCTCTGGCTCGCTGGGCGGCATCCGGTGGAGGAGCCCGAGCTCGAAGGGCCCGCCGAGGTGCTGGCCGGCCTGCCCACCCGCTGGCGGCGGCTGGCCGTCGCGGTCCTCTTCCTCTGGGCGGGCGGGGTCATCCTCGCGTCCTCCGAACCGTTCGCCGAGGCGCTGGTGCGCACCGGCGAGGAGTTCGGCATCGACGAGTTCCTGCTGGTCCAGTGGCTGGCGCCCCTTGCGTCGGAGTCGCCCGAGTTCCTGGCGGCCGGCTACCTCGTGTACCGCGGCGCCGCCGACGCCGGGATGACCGCGCTCATCTCCTCGAAGGTGAACCAGTGGACGCTGCTCATCGCCAGCCTGCCCGTGGCCTTCGCCGTGTCGAGCCGCTCTCTGGGGGCCCTACCCATGGACGCGCGGCAGACGGAGGAAGTCTTTCTTACGGCGGCGCAGTCGGCCTTCGCTCTGACGCTGCTCTTGCAACTCCGGCTGAGCCCGCTTCGCGCCATCCCGCTGGCGGGCCTCTTCCTGGGGCAGCTCGTGCTGCCAGAAAGCGAGGTGCGGTACGGCTTCGCGTTCGCCTACCTCGCGCTGGCGCTGTTGATGCTCCTCAAAGACGGCCGCCACCTGCCGTCTATCGTGCGCTGGTCGCTCATGAGCGAACACCCGCCGGGCTGAGGACGCCGTGCGCGCACCGCGCCGCGTTGCCGTACGCTCTGCCCTGTCGAGCGCGAAAGGATCCTGCCATGAAGATCACCGAGATCCGAACCCGACGCTTCCGCTTCCCTCACGAGGACCACCCGTTTCATCCCACGTGGCGCCCGTGGCCCGAGCGGGAGCAGGACGTCACCATCGTCGAAGTCCACACCGACGAGGGGATCGTCGGCGTCGGCGGGGGCGGCGTGCTAACGCGGATGAACACGGCGGGGCCGCTGTTCGTCGGGCGCGACCCCCTGGCCATCGAGGCGCACGCGCGCACCATCGCGCAGATCGCCTACTTCATGGGACGCCCGTGGCCCCTCGAGATCGCCCTCTGGGACATCGCCGGAAAGGCCGCGGGCCTGCCGCTGTGGAAGCTGTTGGGCGGCGCGCGGGACCGCATCCTCGCGTACGCCAGCACCGGCGAGATCCACGAGAAGGAGCGGCGCGTCGAAGAGGTGCTCCGCATGCGCGAAATGGGGTTCAAGGCGGTGAAGCTGCGCTTCCACGCGCCCAACCCCATGGACGACGTCCCGACGCTCGAAGCGGTTCGCCAGGCGGTGGGCGATTCGATGACCATCATGGTGGACGCGAACCACGGCTGGCGCCTCCCCGGAGACGCAACACCGCGCTGGGACCGCAAGACCGCCATCGAGATGGCGCAGGTCATGGAGGAGTTCGACGTCTTCTGCCTCGAGGAGCCGCTGTGGGCGTACGACTACGACGGGCTCGCCGAGCTGCGGGCGTCGACGACGGTCCGCATCGCTGGCGGGGAACTCAACCTGGGGCTGTTCGAGTTTCAGACGTACTTCGACAAGGGATGCTTCGACGTGTACCAGCCCGACGCCACATTCGTCGCCGGGATCACCGGGGCCAGGAAGATCGCCGGCATGGCCGAGGCGCGGGGGTTGCTCTTCGCGCCGCACACCTGGACCAACGGGCTCGGGCTGGCGGCCAACATGGCAGTGGCGGCCGCGGCGCCCAACTGCCCCTTCCTGGAGTTCCCCTTCGACCCGCCGAACTGGACACCGGAGTTGCGCAACTTCATGCTCACCGAGCCCGTCACCATCGACTCCGAGGGATACGTGCGTCTGCCCGAGAAGCCGGGGTTGGGCGTCGAGCTGGACGAGGAGAAGCTCCGCCGGTACGAGGTCCGTTGACCCCGGACGTATTCAGCCATCACGCGCCGGCCACGCTGAAGCGTGGCCTTCATCAGGGGGAGAGCGACGGCCACACCGAAGCAGGACCTTCATTGGACGGAAGGACGCCCACGCGGCGTTCGCAGCCGGGCGGGACGCGGCCTCGCCCCCATCCATGAAGGTTACCCTTCAGGGCGGCCGCCGTCCTATGGCGGAAGGCCTTGAGGCCCCGCCACCAACGAGGGGCGCTTGTCATGCTGAGGCCCCGCCGAAGGCCGGGGCCGAAGCATCGCTCGCCCCGCCGTTCCAGGATGCCCGTCGACCGACCACGCCCGTGGTCATCCGGAACCGACGCCGGCCTCGCCCCCAGCCATGAAGGCCACCCTTCAGGGTGGCCGTGGTCCCATGGCCGGTCAGACCGCGAACGGGAAGCGATGGCGCACGGGCGAAGAGATGCTTCGGCCTCCCTGCGGTCGGCCTCAGCATGACCACGACGCCACCGTCCGAGGCGGCGCCGTGGGGCAGGAGCCATCGCGCATGGCGCGCCGGCCATGCTGAAGCGTGGCCTTCGTTAACGGGAAGACGCCGGCCACGCTGAAGCGTGGCCTTCATCAGCGGGAAGGCGCCGGCCACGCCGACGTATGGCCTTCATCGGGCGGGAAAGCGGCCGGCCACGACGGATTCAACCGCGGGAAGGCTGCGGCGGGCGGCGTAATGCCTCAAAAGTGATGGTTACCCAAGGGGAGGCGATGCCTCAGAACCCCGGTTACCCAACACGTCGCCGTTCCTCCCGCTCACTGCACGCCCA
>DAOUCS010000117.1:0-7820 GCA_034431815.1 Dehalococcoidia bacterium | reverse complement strand
CGGGCGGGACGGAGCCCGTCCCGCTGAAGGTGAACACCGCCGCGCCGTCGGACGCCCGGACGGCGAAGTCGACGCCGGCCGTGTCCCACCCGCGGGGCAGGTCGTTGACCACCGGCACGTCGAAGCGCACCTCGGAGCCCGCCGCGGCCACGTCGCCGCCGAACGCGGGCCGGATGACCGGCAGCACCGGCTGGTACGCTAGGCGGAGCGCCTCGTAGCCGCGCTTCGGCCGCCGCCAGTAGTCGACGACCGCCCAGGTGATGGCCGGCCAGCAGTCCATGAACATGAACTGGAAGATGCCCGTCACCGGCCGGCCGCCGGGGTGGAACCGCCGCAGCCGGTACTGTTCGATGGCGAACTTCAGCAGCCGGGCCTGGTACTCCTGGCTGTTGGCCACGAATTCCTCCAGCGACGACCCCATGGCCACGCCGGCGACGTGGAACGTCTCCCGGTACTGGAAATCGTGGTAGGCCCACCGCGCCCAGTCGGGCGGCCAGGCGGCCTCGCGGAGCGCCTCCCGCATCGAATCGGCGTTCATGAGCGCCTGGGCGCCGAATTCGTTGACGAAGGGGGCGCCGGGCGCCTCCGCGAACTCCCGCCAGTGTCCGTAGTACCAGCCCGGATAGGGGTGGTAGCGGAAGTCGCTCGCCTCCTCGACGTGCCGCGTGCCGTCGACCTCGCGGACCGCGGCCGCGAGCATCGGGTCGAGCGTCCGCCGGTTCTTCGCCGGCTCGTTGTGGCAGCACCACACGACGATCGACGGGTGGTTGTAGAGGTGGCGAACCATCTCCTGAATCTGCCGCCGGCACTCCCGGGCCACCTCGTCCGTCTCCGCGTAGCTCCACTGGAGCGCGAAATCCTGCCAGCAGAGGATCCCGGCCTCATCGAGCGCGTCGTACAGCTCGCGGCGGTTGACGTGGGCGTGGACGCGCACGGCGTTGACGTTCGCCCGGCGCAGGAGCTCGATGTCCTGGGCGATCCGTTCGGGCGTGTACTCCGAAAGCCACTGCGTAGGGATGATGTTCGTGCCGCGGGGGAAGATCCGCCGGCCGTTCAGCCGCCACGTCCAGTCGGCATCGACGCGCAGCTCGCGGATGCCGAAGCGGCGCGCGAGGGTATCCGAGGCGCCGTCGGGTCGGCGGGCGGCCAGACGGAGGCGGTACAGGTTGGGGACGCCGTGGTCCCACGTCCACCAGAGCCGCGGCTCGCGCACGGTCACCACGCAGGAGAGCGTCCGCCGGCCCGGTAGTCCCGACTCCTGCCCCTCGGCCGACGCGGCTGCCGTACCGTCAGGCGCGAGGACCTCGAGGCTCCAGGCGATCCCGTCGGTTCCGGCCGAGGAAACCTCCGCCTCGATGGCGACCCGTGCCGAACCGTCCGGCTGGAGGAACGGCGCCGCCCGGACTTCGTGCACCCGCACGCCATCGTCGACCAGCAGCTCGACCGGCCCCCAGATGCCTCCCGTGTTCCCGTCCTGTCCGCGCTCCGGGTCCCAGCTCCCCGGGCGGCAGTCGTGGTGGTTCAGCACGCCCTTGATGACGACCTTGTCGTTCGGCCAGGCACCCGGGGGATCCTTGGGAGAGTTCACGTCGACCGTCAGCTCGTTCTCGCCCGGGCGGAGGAGGCTCGTGACCTCGAACTCGAAGGGGGCGAAGTACCCGCGGTGGAACCCGACCGGCCGGCCGTTCAGCCAGACCGTCGCTTCGTAGTCCACCCCCTCGAAGCGGAGCCAGGCGCGCTGGTTCGGGGCCAGCGTCGGCAGTTCGAACGTGCGGCGGAAGGTGACGCGGCCGGCGTAGTCGGGGAGCCCGCAGAGGTGCCAGTTCGACGGAACGGGCATCGCTCCCGTCCGACCGTCGGCGGCGGCGTAGGTCCACGTGCCGGAAAGGTCGATGCGGTGAACCATCGAGACACTCCTGTGGAGGCTGGGGGTTGGGGGATCGTGACGCAGCGCCTCCGCCCGCGCAAGCGCGCCTGACAGGGGCGCCCCGGCGTGCGAACATGGCAATCGTGGTCAAAGGTTCGTGGGTCGTGCTCGCGATGGCGTTCGGCGCCCTCGCCCTCGTACTCATCTTCCAGGGGCTCAACGCCCTCGCCCGCTGAGCGCCTCCCCCACCCGAAGGAGCTGCGCATGTCGTACAAGACGATCTTCCCCCACCTTCCCGGCGAGCCGATGAAGCTGGAGCCCGTTGAGCGCGCCCTCCTCGCCGAAGTGTACGGCGTGCACGTCATCGGCTCGCGCAGCGCCGACGGGGTCTACAACCTCATGCTGGCGGACTGGGTGATGCAGGTGTCGTTCAAGCCCCGCCTGGTCGCCGTTTCCCTGGAGAACGACGCCCGTACCCTGCGGTTTGTCCGCGAAACGGGACTCTTCACGGTGAACCTCCTCCACGAGAAGGACGGCGAGGAGATCGCCCGCAAGGTCGTCATGCCTTCGGAGGCGGCGAAGGTGCGCGGCCGCTCCCCGGAAGAGGCGGCCAAGATCATCGACAAGCTGGAGCGCGTGCCTCACCACTTCAGCGCCCGGGGGATGCCCATCGTGAGCCAGGCGCTCGCCTGGTACGAGTGTCAGGCGGAGCAGTTCGTCCCGGTCGGCGACCACACCCTGGTCATCGGGCGCGTGCTCGACGGCGATCGGCTCCGCACCGGGGACATGCTGACGGAGAAGGAGCTGGGGTGGGAGTACGCCGGCTGAGCGCGGCCCTCACACCACCACGTACTCCTTGTATTCGCCGAAGACGCGCCGCCAGAGGTTGCAGATCTCGCCGTTGGTGGCTCCGGCCTTCACCGCCTCGATGACGTAGGGCATCGTGTTCTCGCGCGGGTTCCGGCTCGCCGCCTCCAGGCGCCGCATCGCCAGCCCCCAGGCGTCCGGATCCCGCTCGGCCTTGTGGCGGCGGAGCCGCTCCAGGTGGCGCCGCTCCCCCGCGCGGTCGACGCGGAGGATGGGGATTTCGATGCGCTCGTCCTCCTCGACGTACTCGTTCACGCCGACGATGATCCGCTTCCGCTCCTCGATCTCCCGCTGGTAGCGGGCTGAGGCTTCGGCGATCTCCCGCTGGAAGAATCCTGCCTCGATGGCCGGGATCACGCCGCCGAATGCCTCGATCTTCCGGAAGTACTCCTCGGCCTCGCGCTCGATGTCCGCGGTGAGCCGCTCCACGAACCAGGAGCCGCCGAGCGGGTCGATGGTGTTGATGACGCCCGTTTCGTGGAGGATCACCTGCTGCGTCCGCACGGCCAGCTTCGCAGCTTTTTCGCTGGGGAGGGCGAGCGCCTCGTCCATGGCGTCGGTGTGCAGCGACTGCGTTCCTCCCAGGACGGCCGCCAGCGCCTGGATGGCGACCCGCACCAGGTTTACCTCCGGCTGCTGTTTGGTGAGCGAGCAGCCCGCGGTCTGCGTGTGGAAGCGCATCCACCACGAGCGCTCCTTCTTCGCCCCAAACCGCTCGCGCATGATCCGCGCCCACAACCGCCGAGCGGCCCGGAACTTCGCGATCTCCTCGAAGAAGTCGTTGTGGCAGTTGAAGAAGAAGCTGATGCGCGGCGCGAAGCTGTCCACATCGAGGCCGCGCTCGATGGCCCAGCGCACGTACTCCATCCCGTCGGCGAGGGTGAAGGCGAGCTCCTGGGCCGCGGTCGAGCCCGCCTCGCGGATGTGGTAGCCGCTGACGCTGATGGGGTTCCAGAGCGGCATCTCCTTCGTGGCGAACTCGATCGTGTCCGTCACCAGCCGCATCGAGTCCCGCGGCGGGTAGATGAACTCGTTTTGGGCAATATACTCTTTCAGGATGTCGTTCTGCAGCGTCCCTGCGAGCTTGGAACGCGGGATGCCCCGGTTCTCCGCCGCGACGATGTACATCGCCCAGATGACCGGCGCCGGGCCGTTGATGGTCATGGAGGTGGTGATGCGGTCCAGGGGCAACCCGTCGAGGAGGATCTCCATGTCGCGGATGGAGTCGACCGCCACGCCGCAGCTTCCGAACTCCCCCTCGGCCCAGGGCTCGTCGTGGTCGTACCCCATCAGGGTCGGCATGTCGAAGGCGATCGAGAGGCCGTTGTTCCCCGCCCGCAGGAGCTCCTTGTAGCGGGCGTTCGTCTCCTCGGCGGAGCCGAAGCCGCTGAACATGCGGATGGTCCAGGGTTTGCCGCGGTACCCCGTCTTGTGGATGCCCCGCGTGAAGGGGTAGCTCCCCGGGAGGCCGATGTCCCGCTCGTAGTCGAGGTCGGCGACGTCCGTAGGGTCGTATAGGCGGGCGATGGGCCGGCTCGAGGCGGTCATGAAGGGCCCCGGGCGTTCCGTGCCCTCGGCCTCCACCCCCTCCTCATATCGGCGGCGCAGTTCGCGGGCGCGGTCGGGGTCGACGTGCACGGGACGGTTCCTCCCAGGGCGAGCGAGTGTTCGACCGACAGTATAGACCGATAGGCCCTGCCGAAGGGAGCGACAGGGCCAGCGGGAAAGGAAACTCGCGACGGTGGGCGGAGCCTAAGCCAGGCTAGGCGCCGATCTTCCCGCCCGTTTCCGACCAGGCGACGACCACCGTCGGGCGTGGCCCGTCGCCGTACGGGAAGGTCGAGGACGGCGATGCAAGGGTGGTGTCCTCGCCTGGATGCTGAATGCTCGCGAAGAGGGCCCGGTAGTCGGGCGAGAAGTGGAGGCTGGCCACCTCGCAGCCCGGCACGCCGCGCGAGGAACTGCCGGCACGCCCCGCGCTCGATGCCCTCGGTGGGCACCGCGAAGATGCCGTCGTTCACCCCGAGCGAGGAGGGCTGGCCATCGGTCGCGATCCAGAGGATGCCCCGGTCATCGAAGGTGATGTTGTCGGGGCAGGAGATCCCGCTCACCCACTCCTTCGGGAAGCCGGCAAAGTAGGCTGTCGGGTCGTCCTTCGGCCCGCAGAGGAGGAAGATGTTCCAGCGAAACCGTGTCGAGCCGTGGTCGCCGTTCTCCGGCATCAGCTCGATGATGTGGCCATGCCGGTTGTTCGCCCGAGGGTTCGCCGCGTTGGGCCCCGGGTTCGAGCCCGTACCGCGGCGGGTGTTGTTCGTCATGACGCAGTACACGCGGTTGTTGACGGGGTTCGTCTCGATGTCCTCGGGCCGGTCCATCGCCGTTGCCCCGACGAGGTCGGCGGCCTGGCGCGTCTTGATGCACACGTCCGCCTGGCTGCGGAAGCCGTTCCGCTCGGTGAGCGGGCCCACGCCGTACACCAGCGGGATCCATTCGCCGGTGCCGTCCTCATAGAAGCGGGCGACGTACAGCGTGCCCGAATCGAGGAGGTTCCGGTTCGCGTCGCGGTTGCTCGGGTTGTACCGTCCCGAGGTGACGAACTTGTACATGTACTCGAACCGCTCGTCGTCACCCATGTACAGCGCCACGCGGCCGTCGGCGGTGAGGACGCAGGTCGCGGCTTCGTGCTTGAACCTGCCGAGCGCGGTCCGCTTGACCGGCGGCAGCTCGGGGCGGTACGGGTCGTACTCCACGATCCAGCCGAAGCGGAACGGTTCGTTCGGTTCGACGGAGAGGTCGAAGCGCTGGTCGAAGCGCTCCCGCTTCCGCTCGCTCGCCCCCCGCGGTAGGCCGTAGCGGGCGTGCGCATCCCGCTTCTCCTTCTCGGTGACGCCGTCGCGGTTCGCGAAGTACTGGTGGAAGTTCTCCTCGGCAGTGAGGACCGTGTTCCACAGCGTGATGCCGCCGCCGCAGTTGTTGAGCGTTCCCTTCACGAGCCGGCCCGAGGGGTCTTCCCTCGTCTGCATCCACGGATGCCCTGCCGCAGGGCCGGAGATTGTCATGGGAGTCGAGCCGATGACGCGGCGGTTCAGCCAGCCGTACGGCACGTATGGGGCCGCTCCGAACGTAGTGCCAGCCCTCGGAGGGGTAGTTGCGGAGGACGACGGTGCTAAACCCGTGCGCCTCGATCTCGATAAGGGCCTGTTCGCGGGTGGGCGAGTCGGCGCTGTACCCCCGGAACATGAGCTCGGGGTTCGTGTACTCGTGGTTCGCGAAGAGGAGGGCGTAGCCGGGGACCAGCGGCAGAACGGCCAGGAAGTCGCAGTTGTAGCCGAACTGGAGCGCCTGGGCGGCGGGGTCCTGCCGGTCCCACCCCCAGGCCGGCGACGAGAGGAAGAGCGGGTCTCCCCACGAGATCACCGGCTTGACACGGTAGCCGGGCGGGAGGATGACCTCGTCCCGCGTCGAGGGCTCGATGGCCTGGAATCGGAGCTGCGTGGAGGCCGCCTGCGCGCTCGCTGGCCCCGCGGGAAGACCGCGTTCGAACCGAAGCGGCAGCGGCGCGGCGAGCGCAGCGCCGACGGTGAGGAGCCGGAGGAACGAACGCCGGGAGTAGAAGCGGGACGCGACCTCCCGGAAGGGCGTCCCGGGGTCCAGGTTCGAAGGCGGCAGGGCGCACTGGTTCCCACAGCTCCAGCGGCACCGCTGGAGCGTCGTCATGCACAGGTTCTCGGCTCGTTGATCGTTCGACATCGCTTCGCCCCCTGGATGGATGTGCCGTGGGCGACCGTACCGACGCACCTTGAAGGTGGCGTGAGCGCACGGTTATCGGTCGACGAACGCTCCCGATGGAAGCGGCGGGCCTCGCTGAGGCGCACTCCTCTACCCTCCGGTAGACTGGAAGCACCATCGCGACGCGTTCCCCAGGAGTAGGAGATGGATTTTCATTTCACGCCCGAGCAGGAACAGCTCCGCCAGGAGATCCGGCAGTTCCTGAAGGAGAACCTCCCGCCCGATTTCCGCCCCGTGCGGCCCACCGACCAGGACAACTGGGAGTTCCAGCTGCAGTTCAACAAGAAGCTGGCGGCCCGCAAGTGGATCGCGCCCGCGTGGCCGCCCGAATACGGCGGGCTAGGGTGGTCGCACATCCAACAGATGATCTTCGCCGAGGAGCTCGCCTATGCGGGCGCACCCGACGGAGGCCGCGTCTTCAACGTCGGCATGATCGGGCCCACCCTCATCGTGCACGGCACCGAAGAACAGAAGCGCGAACACCTGCCCCGCATCACGAACGCCGAGGTCGTGTGGTGCCAGGGGTACAGCGAACCCGGCGCGGGCTCGGACCTCGCAAGCCTCCAGACCCGCGCCGTCCGGGATGGCGACGACTACATCGTCAACGGTCAGAAGATCTGGACGACCGGGGCGCACCACGCCGACTGGATGTTCATGCTGGTGCGCACCGACCCCGATGCACCGAAGCATCGCGGGATCACCTTCCTCCTCGTGGACATGAAGACCCCCGGGATCACCGTCCGGCCCATCGTCAACATGGCCGGCTACCACGAATTCAACGAGGTCTTCTTCGAAGACGTCCGCGTGCCGGTGAAGAACCGCGTCGGCGAGGAGAACCGCGGCTGGTACGTCGCCATGACGCTGCTCGATTTCGAGCGCTCGAACGTGGCCTCCATCGCCGGCAACCAGCGGACCCTCGAGACGCTCATCCGGCACCTTAAGGAGTGGAAGCCGGGCGGTCCGTACCGCGACGTCCTCCGCCATAAGCTGGCCGACCTCTGGATCGCCAACGAGACGGGCCGGATGCTCAGCTACCGCATCGCCTGGATGCAGGACCACGGCCAGGTCCCGAACTACGAGGCGTCGGTGATCAAGGTCTTCGCGACGGAGCTGGGCCAGAAGATCATGAACTTCGGCGTGAACCTCCTCGGCTTGTACGGGCAGCTCGAACCTGATTCGAAGTACGCCCTCTACGGCGGCGCCATCGAGAAGGGGCACCTGGTGGCCGTCGCGCCGACCATCTACTCGGGCACGAACGAGATCCAGCGCAATATCATCGCCCAGCGCGGCCTCGGGC
>DAOUCS010000116.1:0-28125 GCA_034431815.1 Dehalococcoidia bacterium | reverse complement strand
GTGGAAACAGTGCGGCCGACTTCGTGGAGGGGGAAGGGGCCGATGTGGGAACGGGCCCATTCAATGAGCGAAAGAAGGATGGGCCGTACGGCCCATCCCTTGGGGGTCAAATGGTATTCGACGCGGGGCGGGAGTTCGCGAAAGTAGTGTCGGACGACCAGCCCTTCTGCTTCGAGACGCTTGAGCCGATTGGAAAGGATGTTGGGAGAGAGCCCCGGGGAGTTTTCCAGGATGTCAGAGTACCGCTTCAGCCCCGCCATCAGGTCACGGAGGATGAGGAGCGTCCAGCGGTCGCCGAGCACATCGAGCGCGCGGGCGATGAGGCAGGGCTGGTCGTACGAGCGGGCGCCGTGGGCGGGGTCCTCGCGCGGGGCAGCCTGGGTCATCCGGGGCAGCCTCCCTCCGGAGCGGAAAAGTTTTCGAAAGGTAGCACCGGGACTATTGACTCGATAGTCCCGCGTGCTAGACTACCGGTGACGATGCTACGAGTTTCGTAGCGCCGGCACTTCATTCATGAAAGAGTCTATGCCTGGGCAGCCGGGCAGTCAATGACACCGAGGAGGTCGCAGCCATGAAGGAGAGCGTCACGGCCACCATCGAGCGGGTCGAGGCGAAACCGGACCACGTTCACCATTGGCGCATCGAGGAGCCGAACGGCGAGACGAGCCTGGGCGTCTGCAAGATCTGCGGTGCCACCCGGGCGTTCCGCAACTGGCTCCCCGAGACGGACTACCTCACGTTCGAGGAGCGGCGTCAGGCCGCCGCGTGAGTTGCCCGGCCCGACCGGCTTGGGCACGGAGGCCGGGCGCCCTTTCGCCCCGCCCTGGTCCCCTCAGCAGGGCGGGGCAGTTCTTTCGGCCCTCCCGATAGCCTCTATCGAAGTAACCCTTTTCCCTGGTGCGAAGGATTCCCTATCATTCCCCCATCGTCTGTGGGGAGGGATTCGACCATGGCGCAGGAGCCCGCCGCCAAAGTGTGCTCGTGGGACAGCGAGCCCCATCCCGACATCAACCTCTGGACCACAGGGAACGTTGAGGAAGTCGTGCCTGGGGTCCCGAAGCCGTTCGTCGCCTCGCTCTTCCAGCAGGTGGATTACGACACGAGTCGCGAAGGACTCAGCCGCTGGCGCTGCGATGACCTTCTTCAAGCTCAGCCGCCTCCCGTCGGCAATTGGCTCGGCATTTTCGCCGGGCGCGGCGCCCTCAACCTCGCTTGGTTCGGCTTTGTCCTTGCCACCTTCCAAACCGGAGAGAGCTCGGCCGCACTCGAGCAGTACTTCAGCTCCGACAAGTCGTTCCTCTTCACTGGCGCCCTCGCCGACAAAGACCGCGCCGCCCGGACTCGCGCCCTCATGATGCGTTACGTATGGCCGCGTTCCGCCGCCTCCATCGATCCGCTCAACCGTCGGGTCGCTGCCCTCCGGCAGGAGGTCGCCTCGCTCGACCTCCGCTCCCTGCCGTCCCGGCGCATCTGGTCGCTCTTCGGGCGCGTGCGGGCGCTCCACGCCCACATCCTCACCACCCACCTCACCATCAGCGGGGCGGCAGGCGAAATGGCCGGGGAGACCGGACGGCTGCTCGCGGCCGAGCTCGGCGACCGCTTCCAAGAGGCGATGGTCGCCGGGCTCACGATGGGCCTGGGCGACGTAGAGAGCGCCCAGCCCGGCTTCGAGCTGTGGCGCATCGGCCGGTACGTCGCCAGTTCCCCGCGACTGCGCGACGATGTGTCGCGCATGACCGCTGCCGAAATCCTCGAACGGATCGCCAGCCCGCCCACCGAGGAGTGGAGGGAGCTCGCAGCCCGCTTCCGCCGGTTCATCGACCTCTACGGCTTCCGGGGGCAAAACGAGGCCGATCCGACCGTGCCGACATGGGACGAAGACCAGACATTCGTGGTCAGCGTCATCAAGACGGACGCCGCGGCCTCGGAGGACCAGGACCCCATTCGCCGGGCCGAGGAAGGCGTTGCGAACCGCAAGCGCCTCGAAGAGGAGCTGGCCGCGATGCTCCCGCGCACGCGCCGGGCGCAGTTCCGCCTGCTGGCCGCGCGAGCGCAGTTCTTCGCCCGCACGCGGGAGCGTTCGAAGGCGTGCTTCGTGCGGGCGATCCGCATCGCTCGGCCGCTCATCCTCGAACTTGAGCGCCGCTTCGCTGAGCGCGGGGCGATCGACGCTCCCGAGGACATGGAGTTCCTCCTCTTCGACGAGGTGCAGGACATCGCCCTGGGCAGGCCGCAAGACGACTACCGCGCCGCCGTCCGCGCACGCCGGGCCGAATGGGAGCGGATACATCGGGTGCTCCCTCCGGAGGTGTTCGTCCCGCCGCCGGAGGTGACGGAAATCGTCAGGCCAGAGGCGTCCTCGAACGTGCTCCAGGGCCACGGCGTCAGCCCGGGAGTCGCAAAGGGAAGGGCACGGGTGGTGCGGTCCGCTGCGGCCGCGGAGGAAACCGAGCTCCAGCCGGGCGAGGTGCTGGTCGCGCCCTTCACGGACGCGGCCTGGACGCCGCTCTTCATCCCCGCGGCGGCCGTCGTCGTCGAGACCGGCGGCGTCCTCTCCCACGCGGCCACGGTGGCGCGGGAATACGGCATTCCCGCGGTGGTCGCCGTCAAGGGAGCCACGGAGCTCATCCCCGAGGGAGCGGTGGTGACGGTCGACGGAGCGGCGGGCACGGTGACCATCGAGTCGGCCGGCTAGTCGAACCAGAAGCGGCGCCGGGGAGGGATCTCGACCTCGAACAGTCGGCCGCGCGACTCGATCGCCACCGTCCGGCTGCCGCCGCTCTCGTTGCGCACGCGCAGCCGCCCGCTCACCTGCTCATGAGCGAGGCGGGCGAAGGCGGCGTGGCCGGTATCGCCCACGACGCGGGGGGTGGGGCCCGGCGCGGCCGTCTGCCACAGGGCAGAGTCGTGGGGCTCGAGGAAGACGTCGCCTTTGCCCACGACTTCCCGCCGCAGGGGATCGTAGGCGACTTCGCCGGGGGCGAGGACCTCCTCGGGGACGACCCAGGCCGGCTCGTCGCCCCACTGGAAGACCCCGACGAGCGAACGCCCTTCGCCGACCTGAGCACGCCACACTCGCGGCACGGGCGCGTCCGACAGGTCGGCCGGCCGTGCGGGCGCTCCTGCGGGCGGCATGAGGAAGCGCACCAGCTCCTCCCGGTCGCGTTCCAGACGTGAGAGGTCATCGCCGGCAGAGGTGAGACCGCCAGTTAGGGCCACTGCCGCGACCTGCGTTCGAAGCTCGGCAGGGCTCAGGCTGCTCCCATGTCCGCGGACGACGAGACTGTCCGGGTCATTCCACCACCACCGGCGGTGCATCCAGCCGCGCAGCAGGGAGAGCTGGAGAGCCCGCTTCACCGAGGGTTCGGTGCCCTCCGACCAGCGGGCGGCAGTGTCGGGCCCGACCCGCATCGCGTCCACAAGGCCGATCGCCGGCCCGAAGTGGCACGTGCAGCCGAGGAGGAAGGCCTCGTCACCCGCGGCCTCCCGGATGATTTCAAGGGCGCGTCGGAGGTGGGAGAGCGCGGTAGTGCCGGCACGGTGGTAGCGAACGCGGTCGGCAGGGACGGCGGCGAAGGCGAGTGCGTCGAGTTTCAGGTAGGAGAAGCCCCATTCGTGGACGACAGTGCGGATGACCGCCGCGAGCCACTCGGCACCGCCCGGTGCGGTAACGTCGAGCACACCGCAGCGGCCCAACCACGTGTCGACGCAGTAGAGGTCGCCGCTGGGCGTACGGAGCAGCATGTCCGGGTGTTCGCGGAACAGCGTTGAGCCCTCCTCCGCCACAAGGGGTGCCAACCACAGGCCCGGAACCTTGCCGGCCTCGCGGATGCGCCTGGCGACCTCGGCCATTCCCGAAGGGAACTTCCCGTTCGGGACGAGCCAGTCGCCGGTCGCCGATTGATACCCGTCGTCGATTTGGATGACGTCGATGGGTAGTCGCCGGCGCACCACCACCTCGAGGTTGGCGAACACGGCGGCTTCGCTGACGTCTCCGTACAGCTCGTACCAGCTGCACCACACCGTCGGCGCGCCTTCGCGCTGGCACGCGCGGAGCCGCGCGGCGACCCGGCTGGCGTACCGCTCGGCGAGCTCCCAGCCGTCGTCGCCGACGAGGATGAGGAGCTCGGGGAGCACGAGGCGCTCGCCCGGCGGCAGCGTTTGGCCTTCGAGCGGTATCGAGATGTGCAAGGAGTGCAGTCGGCGCTCTTCGGGGTCGAGGTCGACGGCGATGTCGGCAAAAAACCGCACGGGTTCGAGGCTCCCCACGAGGAGGCACGGGGACGGCTGACCGGGCACGCAGAGGACAGCCATTTCCCGCGAAACGTAGCGGACGCCTCCCTCTACCGCCTTCCCGTACCGGCCGTCGAACCCCTCTTCCGGGGGCGCAGCGAACGCCCGGACGAGGGTGTCCATCTGCATGTACCGCCCCTGAATCCAGTACCATCCGCCGACGGCAGGCAGGTCGAGCCTCGCTGAGAGCTCCAGACGCTGGAGGGCGAGGGGCAAAAGGCCGTCGTTCCGGATCTCGGCCCGGATGGTGTCGCCCCCGCGCAGCTCCCACGCGACGGCCGCCGAGGGCGCTGGCGGTTCCAGCCGGGCCGCAAGCCGCAAATCCCAGGGAAGGCGCGGTCCTTCGCCGAAGAGCGCTGCGAGTTCGTCGCGCGTCACGGATTCAGGATAGGCCCGCGGATTCTTCGGGGGGATGCGGCTCAGGAGGCGGGCGGCGCCACCATCCGGTTGCCTCCTCGAAGAGCGCCGCCGCCTCGAGGAGCCGCAGCTCGGCCCGCGGCGGCGCGACGAGCTGGAGTCCCACGGGGAGCCCTTCGGGTGAGAACCCCGCCGGCACCGAAAGCGCAGGGCAGCCGAGCACGGTGATCCGCGTGCAGGCCCGCATCCAGTGGATGTAGCTGGTCATTCGCACCCCGGCGACCTGCGAAGGGAACTCGAGCTCGGCCGGGAAGGGAAGCACCTGCGCGGCAGGGCACGCGAGGAGGTCCCACTGCGAGAAAAAGCTGCGGGCCCGCTCCAGGAGGGCGCCCCAGCTCCGCCACGCGGCCGCCACATCCTCGCCCGTAAGTCGGCGCCCAACGTCGATGTTCCAGCGGACGGTGTCTTTCACGAGGTCCGGTTTCTCGTCGGCCAGGGGGCCGTAGGCAGCGGCCATGGCGAGACCCCGGAACGTCTCGAAGACGAGGTCGGCACCTGCCAAGTCGGGCTCGGCCTGCTCCACGACACAGCCAAGCGCTTCGAAGGTGCGCATAGCGGACTCGAGGACGTCGAGGACGGCCCGTTCGACCGGCAGCCCGCCCAAGGTTGGGCTCCACGCAATGCGCAAACCGTGAATCGACCGCGGTTCGAACGCGAGGAAGGGCGCCGGGTCGCCGCCCGAAGCGAGCGGGTCGCGGGAGTCGTCGCCCATCATCACTCCCAGCAGGAGGGCGGCGTCGGCCACCGTCCGCGCCATCGGCCCAGTGACGGCGAGCGGCAGCCACGGCGTGGCGCGAGCGAACTGCGGGACCCGTCCGGGCGTCGGGCGAAGGCCGACAACGTTGCAGAAGGAGGCCGGATTCCGAAGGGAACCCCCCATGTCGGATCCGTCGGCGATGGGGACCATCCCACAGGCGAGCGCGGCCGCCGCTCCGCCGCTGCTTCCGCCGCTCGTCTTGCCGAGGTCGTAGGGGTTTCGCGTCACGCCGAACAGCCGGTTGAACGTCTGGGAGCCGGCTCCGAATTCGGGGGTGTTTGTCTTCCCGATAGTCACCGCGCCCGCTGCGCGGATGCGGGCGATCGCGGGTGCGTCTTCTGCAGGCACGAAGTCGGCGAACAGCGGCGACCCATAGGTCGTCCGCAGGCCCGCAGTTTCGGCCAGGTCCTTGTGGGCGACGGGAAGCCCGTGCAGCGGGCCGACGGGCCCCTCGCGGACGAAGCGGTCGTCCAGCTCGCGGGCCCGGCAACGCGCGCCCTCCACATCGAGCGTCACGATCGCGTTCACGAAGGGATTCCACCGCTCGACTTGGATGAGGTGCGCTTCGAGCAGTTCGGAGGCCGAGACCTCACCGCGGGCGACGAGCGCGGCGAGGGTGCGGGCAGGCAGACGGCAAAGCTCGTTCGTCACCGCTCGTCGATGAGAGGCTGCAGGCGAGCGCGGCGCTCCATGGCAGCGGCCATGTGACGCATCCGCTCCTGCATGACCTCGTCGTTCTGCTCCACGGTCCCGAGGGACGGGGCATCGCGGAGGCCGCCGTCCATCAGGAGGTACGAGCCGGTCATGAAGTCGGCATCCGGGCTGCAGAGGAAGGCGATGAGACCGGCGATGTCGGAGGGCCGCCCCACGCGGCCCACCGGGGTCCGCTGTTCGAGGGCGCGGCGGATAGGCCCGCCCTCGTCGCCGGCGAGGCCGTGGGCGAGGGGCGTGTCGACGACCCCGGGACCGATGGCGTTGACGGTGATCCCGAAGCGACCGAGCTCCTGCGCCCAGCCGCGGACCATGATGGCCACCCCGGCCTTCGTCGCCGAATACCCCCACATGCCCGGAGCGACGTTGAGCGCGGCGAGGGAGGAGATGCAGATGATTCGCCCGCCGTTGCCGAGGCGCACCATCCGCTGGGCAGCCGCCTGGACGGTGAGGAAGACCCTGGTGAGGTTGATGTCCACCTGGTCCTGCCAGTCTTTGAGCTCCATATCGAGGATGGAGCCCATCCGCCCGATTCCGGCGTTCGCCACGCAGATGTCCAGCCGGCCGAGTTCCTGCACGCACCGGTCTGCGGCCGCCTGGATCTGCGGCTTGGAGGCGACGTTGGCCTTCACCGCGATGGCGCGCCGCCCAAATTCGCGGACGAGCGAGGCCGTCTCCTCAGCCCCCGGAAGGTCGATGTCGACGACGCAGACATCGGCCCCCTCGCGCGCCAGCCGCTCGGCCGTGCCGCGGCCGATCCCCGATCCCGCCCCCGTGATGAACGCCACTTTGCCGGACAGGTAGCTCACGACGTCCCCCCGAAAATTGGTGCGGGCGTAGTTTAGCGAATGGCGAAAGGAGTCGAAGCCTCCTAATCGCGTAGACTGCGCGCATGAAGGACGTTCCGCCCAATTCCGCAATGCCCTCGACGCGGGGATTGAACTTCTTCGATGCCGACCCGAATCTCGCCGCGGTCCTCGCACTTCGCGCCGGTCCCGACCAAGCCGAGCGGGCGCTCCCGCTCCTCCAGGAGTTGGGGGAGGTGGCCGGCTCCGAGCTCGACGAACTCGCCACCATCGCCGACCGGAACCCTCCCGTGCTGGTTCCGCACGACCGCGAAGGTCGCCGCGTCGACGAGATCGTCTACCACCCGGCCTACCGGCGGATGCAGGAGCTGGGCTTCTGCCGGTACGGCTTCGCGGCGATGTCCCACCGCCCAGGGGTGCTTGGCTGGCCGGGCACGGTGCCGCACGTAGTGAAGTACGCGCTCTCGTACGTCTTCGTGCAGGCGGAGTTCGGGCTGTTCTGCCCCATCTCCATGACCGATTCGGCGGCGCGGGTCCTCCGCCTCTTCGGACCCGACGAGCTCCGGGCGCGGTACCTGCCGGGGCTCACCAGCACCTCGATGGAGACGCTGCTGCAATCCGCCCAGCTCATCACGGAACGAACGGGCGGGAGCGACGTGGGCGCCAGCGAGTGCGAGGCCCGCCCCGCCGGCAGCCATTGGGAGCTCTGGGGGGAGAAGTGGTTCTGCTCGAACGCCGGCGCCGATGTTCACCTCGTGCTCGCACGCCCGACCGGCGCACCGCCGGGCACCAAGGGGCTCGGGCTATTCCTCGTGCCGAAGATCCTTCCCGACGGTGCCCGGAACCGGTTCGTTATCCGACGGCTGAAAGAGAAGCTCGGCAGCCGATCGATGCCGACCGGTGAGTACGAGTTCCATGGGGCGGTGGGGTACGTGGTCGGCCAGCTCGACCGCGGCTTCCACCAGATGGCCGAGATGATCAACGTCTCCCGGCTCTCGAACGGGATGCGCGCTGCGGCGCTGATGCGGCGGGCGCTCCTCGAGGCGACGGTGCACACACGAGGGCGCTCGGCCTTCGGACGGGCGCTGGCCGATCTGCCGCTGGTGCGGGAGCAGCTCTTCGAGCTCGTGTTGGACGCCGAAGCGGCCGTGAGCATCGTCCTCTACGCGGCGGCAGCGCTCGACACGGCCGACGCGGGGTCCGAGTTCCATCAGCGAGCGGTACGCATTCTCACGCCGCTCATCAAGTACGCGGTGTGCCGGCAGGCGCGGAGCGCCGCAGGGCTCTCCATGAACCTTCGGGGAGGCAACGGTTACATGGAGGAGTGGCCGAACGCCCGCCTGCTCCGCGATGCCTACTTGGGGAGCATCTGGGAGGGAGCCGAGAACGTGGTGGCGCTCGACGTTGCGCGCGCTGCGCAGAAGGAAGGGGCGCACGAGGCGCTGTTCGCCGACCTCGAGGAGCGGTTGGCGCGCGTCACCGACCCAGCCGCGGCGGGGGAAGCGGCTGCTGTTCGCCGCGCTCTCGTGTCCGTTCGGGAGGGGTTCGCGCGCTTCCTCGAGGGATGGGGCGAGGAGTCCGAGGCGAGGATGACCGCCTGGTGCGACCGCCTCGCGGCGGTGACCTGCGCGGCACTCCTGGCCGAAGAGGCCGACTTCGAAGCGCGGCAAGGGCGCGGGTACCGGAAGGCGGTTATCGCGCGGGCGTACCGGAAGCGACGGGCCGAACGTCAAGAACCCGTCGAATGGCGGACGCCGTCGGCGCCGGTGCTTCGCACCATCCTCGAGGGCGGTCCGCTCGACGCCCGAGCGCTCGCCGCGGTCTCGTAGAAGGGAGAGGAGCAAGCGACGATGGAGCTGTACGTTCGATTTCGCCGTCCGGATGGCACCACGGGAGCGGGGCTCCTGGAGGGCGACCGCATCCGCGTCATCGAGGAGCCCTTCTGGGAGCGGACAGTTCCCACAGGCGAGGTCCTCGCCGCCGGCGACGTCTCCCTGTTGCCTCCCTGCCAGCCCCGCTCCATCGTCTGCGTGGGGCTGAACTACGCGAGCCACCTCGGGGGGCGGCCCGCGCCGAACCCGCCGACACTCTTCTTCAAGCCGCTGTCGAGCATCGCCGGCCCGGGAGACCCGATCGTGCTGCCCGCGGGCGCCGGGCGGGTCGATGCGGAGGGCGAAGTCGTGGTAGTCATTGGCCGGCGGCTGAAGCGGGCGACCCGTGAGGAAGCGCTGGCGGCGGTTTTCGGCTACACGGCCGGCAACGACGTGTCGGCTCGCGAATGGCAGCGGGCCGACGGCCAGTGGTGGCGGGCGAAGGGCGCCGATACCTTCGGCGTCTTCGGGCCGGCGATCGCCACCGGGTTACGCCACGACGACATCGAGGTGATCACGCGCATCGACGGCCGGGAAGTCCAGCGAGGGAACACGCGCGAGCTCATCCTCGACATTCCGGCCATCATTGCGTACGTCTCGGCCGTGATGACCCTGATTCCGGGAGACATCATCTTCACGGGTACGCCCGGCGAGCCCCAGCCGATCGCGCCGGGCCAGGTCGTCGAAGTGGAGGTCCCAGGCGTGGGCGTCCTCCGCAACCCCGTTGCACCCGAGGAGTGAGCGCCTGCGCAAAGGGCCGCACACGCCGATGCTGCGCTACCATCGGACCATGGCACGACGCGGCGACGACGATGAGCTCGACCTCGGGCCTGACGAGCGAGACCTGGACCTGATGGACGGCACCTGGGAGCAGCAGTACTACTCCGGTCAGCTACGGCAGCGCGATTGGCAGACGATCCTTCTGGGCCTCGCTCTGCTCGCGCTCCTGGCGATGATCCTGCCCCTTGTCATGGTGTTCCTGCGGTGAGCGGCGACGCGGCAGCGCTGGCACTCGTGGGGCGCGGAACGCCGCTGGACCGCGCCGTCGCGGTGTGGTGGGCCGAAACGCGCGGGCCGATCGCTCTGGCTACGGTCGAACCGACGCCGGAAGAGGAGTATGCGCTCGCTTCCATCGCCAACGAGGCGTGGGCTATCGGGCGGGACCAGTTCGTGGAGCGCATCGACGCCGCTCACGCGGCGAGCATCACTGCCTTCGCCTCGGAGGCCTTCGACCGCTTCGGCGGGTGTGCGGCGCTGGTGGTGAACGCTGCCCAGCGGTCCGAGGCTCCGCTGGTGGAGCTGTCCGCGGACGAATGGTCGGCCGTGCTGCGTACGAACCTCACCGTACCGTTCCTCGCGCTCCAGGCCTTCGGACGGCTGATGCTGCGCGAGGGCCGGGGAGTGGCCGCGGCGGTCCTGCCCCCGCTCGAGGGCGGCGATGCAGCGATGGCCGCGGCCCGCGCAGGCCTCATCGAAGTCGTGCGCCGGATGGACGAGGCATGGGGCAAACACGGCGTACGGGTGATGGCCGTCGAGGCCGCCGACCCCGAGGCGCTGGTCGCGGCTCTCGCCGATGCGCTCGAGCGGACGGCGAAGTGAGCCTAGGAGGCAGCCGGCGCGGCCAGGCGGTCGACTTCCCGCAGGAGGCCCGTGACGCCGTTAGCGTTCACGGGCACGTACCGGTCTCCCGCCGCGGAGCGTGCCCGCTCGGAGGCGGCATGGCTGATGTAGGGGGTGATGACGAGGACGTAGTCGCACGCGCCGGCCGCCGCCTGGGGAAGCTGGTTTCCGTCCTTCGCTTCGTCGGGCCCGAGCCACTTCACCTCGTGGCCGCGCTCCTCGAGCTGCGGAAGCGCATGCCGACGGAGGCTTTGGTGGCCCCCACGACGAGCAGGCGCAGGCGGCGGGGCGGCGCGGCCTGCGGCGGGGGTTCGACAGCGGGAATGGGAAGCTCCGGAAGCGCGATGTCCTCGCCGAAGCGCTGGCGGAGTTCGCGCAAGAGGAAGAGAACCTCGCCCGCCAGTTCGGGTGCCGCCCCACCCGGGGCTTGGAGGTTGGCCAGCAACGGCCGCAGCAGCTCAGGAAGCTCGTCCGCCGTCTCGACCGTGTCGAGCATCGCCAGGGCGTACTCGATCGAGGCGAGGAGCCTTACAGTGCGGTGACCCCTGTTGCACCACTCCGCCAGCCATGAGCGAACCATTTCCGGCTCCCAGGACTGCTGGGCGTGACGGAGGAGCCGAAGGAACGCCTCCCTCGACTGATTGAGGTTCTCCTTCGCTTCCTCGAGCGCAATTTTGAAGAGTTGCTCGCGTGCTTCGATGGTGCCGGCAACCGTGTCGTCATCTTCCGCGAGCGCTGCGAGCCGGTTGAGACCCGCTCCATGACCCTCGGCCTTGGCCAGCTCGAGGACCGCCTCGAGGGAGTCACCCTCGGGCAGGCCGTACGCCTTAACGCGCGACTTGAGCACTCCCCTCGCCGAAATCGCGCGACGCCACTTGGGATCGTCGGGGAGCGCGAGGTCCTGCAAGTAATGATCGACCAACTCCACGTTGACCGTCTGGGCCTCGATGCGGCGGAGAAGCTCGGAGGCGAGGCCGGGATACCGATTGGGGTCCGGCGCTCCTTCCGGGACGAGGGCGGGACGGAAGACGGCAAGGAATTCGGCCAAGTCGCGTCTCGCATCACGCGGCGGAACGTGCTGCAGGAGGTCCCGCCGGAGGTTCATCGGGGCTTGGTCCTGGTCGAGGGGTGCAACGAGCACAAGGGCCGCGAGCGCCGCTGCCGCACGATCGGACGCCGGGAGAGCATCGACCAGGTCCGACAGAACACTGGCTGCCTCTGCCAGCCGGGGGCGCTGGTCGGCAGTGGCGGCGGGCCACCAGTCGCATACATCCGGCAGCCGGACGGTGCCGGCGAGGGTACATGCGGCGCCCAGCAGCGCTGCCCTGCGCAGCTGGGGAGAGGCGTCGCTCCGGAGCAGCGTCAGGAGCAGCGTGAGCCCGGTCCCCGCGGCCTCCGGGGCCGCGGCGAGCCCTTCGGCTAGCCGCTTCAGCGGTTCGAGGTCCCGGGCCTCGGTCACCATCCAGCTCAGATGCCGCGACGCCGCTTCGGCGAGCGCGGCGCGGTGTTCCGGCGTCAGGCCTAGGCCCTCGAGCGCAGCGGCAAGGGCCGCCGCGGCCGTGTCGACGTCGGTCGCTTCCGCCGCTATGGCTTTCGCAACGAGTGCGGATGCAGCGCGGCCGAGCGTCTCGCGGCGAGCTTCGGCGACCGCGCGTGGCAGCGTCGCTCCGCTCGTGGCTTCGAGCCAGCGGAGCGCGCGTTTCCAGTCGCCAGCGTTTACAGCCGCGTAGGCCTCCAGCGCGCGCCAAACCGGCGAAGGCTCGATGGCCATCTGCTTGGCGATCTCCTCGAGCGCAGCCTCGGGATTCGAACGGCAGAGGTCGAGGAGCTCCTCGGGGCGGCGGCGAGCGGGAGCCACGGGCGCGACGGAGGCGTCCCCAGCCGTCCCGCCTGAACCAGCCGCTTCCCCGACGGCGCTCAGCCCGCGCTCGAGGCGCTCGAGAGCCTCGGCGACGTAGCGTTCGAGCCGGTCGATCCGCTCGATGAGCTTCTCGTATGCCTCCGCGATCTCTCTCGTTCGCTCCTCGGCCCTCCGAGTCGCTTCGAGGAACGGGTCGAGCACCCGCCGGCTCGCTGCCTCGAGTTCGGTAAGGGTTACGTTCGCCAGCGCAGGCGCCCCAGCCCGGGACACCTCGGTCGCCGCCGGCGGTACCGGCGTCAGCCGCTCCGCCTTCCCGGATGCCGTAGGCGAACGAGACCATCGCACTGTGCAGGCGGGTGTCGGGATAGACCCACGCCCGCAGCTCCGGGTCCCAGCGGTATCCGGGTATGCACTTCGCCTGGTCGCGGTCTTCGAAGTGGCAGAAGACGAGGATCTGTCCATCCTGAACCGCCGTGCTGTGGGGCTGCCCTCGGGGGCAGCGGTGTCCCTCCGCCTCTTGGACGCGACGTTCGACCTCCTCCTGTACCTCGGGGAAGCCGTATTCGATGGCAGCGTCTTCGATCAGGCTGCGGAGAGCCGTGACAACGGTCCCGGCAAAGCGCTGGGGTATGGTGACCTGTCCGCGGTCTCCGCCGTAGCGCAGGGAGCGTTGGAACTCGGCAAGGACGCCGGCGGCCTGCTCGTCGGGCGTCGCGAGTGAGATCCGCAGGAGGTCAAAGCTTCCCGATTCGCGCTCAATCCTTAGCCGGAGGGTATTCGAGGGCGAAGGGGGGCCGGACATGGCGGAAGGATACTCCGCCATGCTCCACCCCCGGAATACCCCGGCCTTGTCCGCGCTCCGTCAGTTCCCGCGGGAAGGCGTCGGTACGGGGAAGAAGCCGCCGCTCAGGTCCCTCACAGGGTAAGGAGGCTCGAAGAGCGAATCGGGGACGTTGGTGCTGAACTCCTCAAGCTCGAGGGCGAACTGTTCATCCTCGTAGCTTCCCTCTGCATAGCTGAGAATGGGCACATCCTTGCCGACGCAGAAGGAGCCCTTGAATGCCCCGGAAGTCGTGCGCCAGCATTCGGACTCAATCACGGTACTCTTCCGCCCCTCAGCTCGCTCCAGCCGCACGTCGGGGTCTCGAGGATTACCTTGTCGACGTCGCCCAGAGCGAACAGCGTCGGGTCGAGGCCGGGAACAGGGAAGCTGCTGACGTCCACGCCGTCCGAGCCGCCCTCCCCTTTGAAGCACATGCCTCCACCGTCACCCTCGAAGCAGAGGTACGTGTTGGAGCCGTCGTTAATCATGAGGAACGCTCCGCGCTGGACGCCCGCGTCTGGCGACTCGTCCAGTCTGAAGCGGAAGAGGGCCTTGGGCGGCTTCTGGGCCAGTTCGAAACTGCCGCGAGCCTCCTTCCCGTCGAATGTGCGCCGCATCGAGTACCGCATGCGCAGCGTCTGCTGGCGCCGCTCAGCCACGCGCGATCGTAACTTTTCGAGCAGACTTGCTTCGTCGCCTTCGGGGGTGCGCTCAGCAGGCTGAGTGGCGGCCGGGGTGCGGTCCCCGCCGGGCTGCGCCATGCCGCCGTCCCCGCCCTCGCCGTCATCGCCGCCGCAGGCTGCGAGAGCGACGGCCGCCAGCACGTCAGCGGCCGACAGCAGCAACACTTTCCGTGCCATGGTGCGTCCTCCGGTCTCGATTACTCGCCATTGGGGCGCGGCCCGTTAGTTTCTACCCGCCCCCGCGGAACACGCAAGGGCCAATGCGCGGTGTGATGCGTCCAGACCCGGAGGGACCCCGGTCTCTCTCAATTGGTGAGCGCCGCAGTAACGAGCAGGGAAGAGCGGGCATGGCAGAGCGTCCTTCCGCCATGCCCCACCCTTGAACCGTGCGGCTCTTCCGTCCCTTTGTCAGTTGCCCCGGGAAGGCGTTGGCGTGGAGAAGAAGCCGCTGAATTCGCTCACGGGGTAGGGAGGTTCGAAGAGGGAGTCGGGAACGTTCGTGCCGTACTCCTCCAGCTCGAGGATGAACTGCTCGCCTTCGACGGCGCCCTCGACGTAGGTGAGGATCGGCTGCTCTTTCCCCAGACAGAAGAGGCCTTCGAACTGCTGGGAGGCCGCGCGCCAACAATCGGAGTCGATGCCTGCGACTTTGCGGCCGTCAACCTTCTCCAGCTCCACATCGGGGTCCTGAAGGACCATCTCGTCGACGTCGCCGAGGGCAAGGAATTCGCTCACATCCACGTCGCCCGAATCGCTCTCGCCTTTCAGGCACATGCCCACGTTGTCAGCCTTGAAGCAGAGGTAGGTGTCGGTGCCGTCGTCGATGACGGTGAAGCCGGCGAAGATGCCACCCAGGACGTCAGCAGCCGGCGCACCTTCGAGCTCGATGCGGAAGAGGACCTTGGGGGGCTTCTGAGCCAGTTCGAAGCTACCGCCAACCTGCTCCCCTTCAAACGTGCCGCGCATCGCGTACCGCATCCGCACCGTCTGCTGGCGCTGCTCCGCCACGCGGGCGCGCAGCTCTTCGATGGCATTGGTCTCGCCGTCTCCCTCGTCCGCCGGCGTTCGGTCGGCCGGCTGGGTGGCAGCCGGCGTGCCCCCCCCTCCGGGCTGCGTCCTGCCGCCGTCCCCGCCCTCGCCGTCATCGCCGCCGCAGGCTGCGAGAGCTAACGCCGCCAGCGCGGCCCCCGCGAGCTGCAGCAGCAACAATCTCCGTGCCATTATGTGTCCTCCGGTTCTGACTGCCCCTGACGGGAGCACCCCTCTACGATCGCCCGCGACGATGGCGAACGCAAGAGGGCCGTGCGACTTGTACGAACGGTCGTGCGGAGTAGGCTGAAAGCGGCGGAGATGCGTACGACGGTCATCTGCCAGCGTCAGACCCTCGCAGGAGCCAGCGGTGGCCGAGGAAATCACGGCCCTGGGCCTCGTCGAGGATGTGCGGGAGCTGCTCGCGGCGGGCGAGTGGCAGAAGGCCGTCGCGCTCACCGCTTCGCTCCACCCCGCTGACCTTGCCGAGCTCGTCCTCGACCTGGAGGAGGACGAGCGCCGGGCGCTCCTAGAACACCTCCCCAGCGACCTCATCGGACAGCTCTTCGAGCACTACGAGACGGACGAGGACATCGATGCCCTCATCCGTGCCGTGGGCATCGACCGGCTGCCGACCGTGCTGGCGGATGTGGCCGACGACGTCGCCGCCGACGTCATCCAGCGCCTCGCCCCGGACGACCAGATCTCCGTTCTGGCGCGCCTCGACCGCGAAGAGGTGACCGAGCTGCTCCGGTACTCAGAGAGCTCCGTCGGCGGCATCATGAGCCGCGGGTTCATCGCCCTCAACGAGGGCATCACCGTCCAGCAGGCCATCGACTACCTGCGCGTGCTCCGACCGCCGGCCGACCGCGTCTACTACGTGTACGTCGTCGATCGCCAGGGGAAGCTTGTGGGAGCGGTGAGCATCCGCGACCTCATCGTCGCCTCGCCCCGAACGAAGCTCGCCGAGATCACCCATCGGGACGTCCACGCCCTGACCACCGATGTCGACCAGGAGGAGGCTGCGCGAACACTGCAGCGGTACGACCTCCTGGCCCTTCCGGTCGTCGACGAAGAAGGGAAGCTCGTCGGCGTCATCACTGTCGACGACGTGATCGACGTCCTGCAGGAAGAAGCGACAGAGGACATGTACCGGCTCGCCGGCCTCTCCGAGCACGAGAGCGTGCTGGCCCCCGTGGGACGCTCGATCCGGCGGCGGATGCCCTGGCTGCTGGTCAACCTGGCGACGGCCTTTCTCGCAGCGCTCACGGTCGCCCCGTTCGAGGACACGATAGGCCGGGCGGCGCTCCTGGCAGCGTTCATGCCCATCATCGCCGGACACGCCGGAAACACCGGGACCCAGGCAGTGACGCTGGTCGTCCGCGGGCTAGCAATCGGCGAGGTGAAGGTGAGCGATGTTTTTACGATCGTGCGAAAGGAGCTCGCCTTCGGCTTCGTCCACGGCGTGGTTGCCGGCGGCGTGACGGCGATCCTCGCCCTGGTGCTTTCGTTCAACCCGTGGATGGCGCTGGTTGTGTGGGCAGCGCTACTCGGAAACGTGATGATCGCGGGGCTGGCGGGCGCCCTCATCCCCCTCGGGATCAGGAAGCTCGGCTTCGACCCGGCGGTGGCGAGCGCTATCTGGCTCACCACCTTCACCGACATTCTCGGGTTCGTGATGCTGCTCGGGCTCGGGACGCTGCTGCTGGACCGCCTGGCGTGATCACCGGGCTGAGGCAGCTGGGGCGAGCGGAGGGATTCGAACCCTCGATCTTCTGGGCCACAACCAGACGCGTTCACCACTACGCTACGCCCGCCGCGCAGCACTTCCATCGTAGCCGGCAGCCGCCCAACGGGCCATTGCGGGGGAGGCCACCCAGTCAGTACTTGGAGACGTTCGTCTCCTCCATCTGTCCGGTGACCGTGTAGATGATGCGCTCGCAGATGTTCGTGCAGCGGTCGGCGATGCGCTCGAAGTTGTGCGAGGCCCAGATGAGGTAGGTGTTGCGCTGGATCGTCGAAGGGTCGGCGATCATCGCCTTGAAGGCCTCGTCGTAGACGCGATCCTGCAGCCGATCGACCTCGTCATCCGCTTCGCAGATGCGGCGAGCCGCCTCCACGTCGCGTTCGATGTAGGCCTTGAGCGTGTCGCGGAGCATGGCGACGGCACGGTCGGCCATGGCCGGCAGCAGGCCGAGGCGGCGCGGGAGCGGCTCCGGACCCATCATGAGGTTGATCTTGGCGACGCCTTCGGCGTGGTCAGCGATGCGCTCGAGGTCGGTCACGATATAGAGGACGCTGACGAGGTCGCGGATGTCGGTGGCCATCGGCTGTTGGGTGGCGATCACGAAGATGCAGCGCTCCTCGATTTCGAACCGTTTCGCGTTGATGACCTTGTCTTCTTCGATGATGCGTCGCGACCACTCGAGGTCGCCGTCGCGGAGGGCCTCCATCGCCTCGACGATGGCCTTTTCGGCCATGGAGCCGAGGAAGAGGACCGCGTCGTGCAGCTCGCGGAGTTCCCGGTCGAAGAGTGCGCGCGTCACCGGTGTCCCTTTCCCTTCGCTCAGCCGAAGCGGCCGCGGACGTAGTCTTCAGTCCGGCGATCCTTTGGGTTGGTGAACAGCTCCTGCGTCGGCGCGTATTCGATGAGCTGCCCGGGAGTCTGTTCGTCGGTGAGAAGGAACGCCGTGTAGTCCGAGACCCTCGCAGCTTGTTGCATATTATGCGTCACGATGACGATGGTGTACTGCTCGGCGAGCTCCCGCATGAGGTCTTCGATTTTGAGCGTCGCGATAGGGTCGAGGGCCGAGCAGGGTTCGTCCATCAGGATGACGTCGGGGTCGTTCGCGAGCGCGCGGGCGATGCAGAGCCGCTGCTGTTGACCGCCGGAAAGGGCGAGCCCCGACTTCTTCAAGTCGTCCTTCACCTCGTCCCACAGGGCAGCGCGGCGGAGACAGCGCTCTACCAGCTCGTCGAGATTGCCGCGGTAGCCGTTGACCCGGGCACCGAAGGCCACGTTCTCGTAGATGGATTTGGGGAAGGGGTTCGGCTTCTGGAAGACCATGCCGATGCGGCGGCGGACCTCCACGGGGTCGACGTTCTTGGCGTAGATGTCCACGCCGTGGTACCGCACCGTTCCCTCGATGCGCACGCCGGGGATAAGGTCGTTCATGCGGTTGAAGCAGCGGAGGAGGGTCGATTTGCCGCAGCCCGAAGGACCGATGAGAGCCGTCACCCGATTCTTCGGGATGGCGAGGCTCACGTTCGTGAGCGCACGCTTCTTCCCGTACCAGAGGCTGAGGTTGACCGTTTCGAGGGCGATCTCCTCTTTGGGCCTGAAGCGTGCCGCGGGCTGAGGCTGCCCCCCAGCCTCGGGAGCAGGCTGGTGAGCGGGAGCGCGAATGCCGACTTCGGTCATGGAAGACGCCTCCTCTCGCCGGGCGATCATCGCGTCAGTACCGGCGGCGCATCAGTTCGCGGATGAGGATCGCGCCGCTGTTCATGAGCAGGAGCATGCCGAGCAGGACCACGATGCCCGCGGCCGCCACGTGTTGGAAGTCGGCCTGGGCGCGCGACGTCCAATTGAAAATCTGGATGGGTAAGACGGTGAAGCGGTCGAGCGGGCCCTCAGGCGTGAAGGGAACGTAGGTGAGGGCGCCGATGGTGATGAGCGGAGCGCTTTCGCCGATGGCGCGCGAGGCCGCCAGGATGTTGCCGGTGAGGATGCCCGGCAGTGCATACGGCAGCAGGTGATGGCGGATGGTCTGCCAGCGGGTCGCGCCGAGCGCGTACGAGGCGTCACGAATGCTCGGCGGAACGGAGCGGAGCGCCTCTTGCGTGGCGACCACGATGATGGGCAGGACGAGAAGCGCGAGCGTGAGCGCCCCGGCCAGGACGCTGCGCCCCAGCTCCATCCAGCGCACGAAGACCTGAAGGCCGAGGAGGCCGTAAATGATGGATGGCACGGAGGCGAGGTTGGCGATGTTGATTTGGATGAACCCCTTCAGCCATCCCTCGGGCGCGTACTCCTCCAGGTAGATGGCCGACATCACGCCGACGGGGAGGGAGAAGAGAATCGTGAAGGCCATCACCCAGGCGGTGCCATAAATGGCCGCTTTGGCGCCCGCCAGCTCCGGGAACCGGGAGTCGAATGACGTGATGAACTGCCAGTCGAGCCAGCCGACGGCCTTCAGCCCGGTTTCGATGAGGAGCCAGGCGAGCATGGCAAGCCCGACGGCGATGGCCACCAAGCCGATGCCGGTGGCGACAGTGTTGTAAGCGCGGCGGAGCCCGAGGCGGGGGCGGTACGCCTGCGTGCGCTCGAGACTTCCCAAGCCCGCAACCATCTCAGTCGTACTCCTGGCGGAAGCGTCGGACGAGCGCGTAGCTCGCGATGTTGAGGACGAAGGTGAGCGCAAAGAGCGTGGTGCCCACGGCGAAGAGGGTGCGGTACGAGAGCGAGCCGTAGGGTGTATCGCCCAGCGACACCTGCACGATGTAGGTGGTCATGGTCATGACGGGGACCGTCGGGTCGAGCGTGAACCGGGGGTTCTGCCCGGCAGCGATGGCGACGATCATTGTTTCGCCGACGGCGCGCGAGAACCCGAGGATGACCGCCGCGGCGATCCCCGAGAGCGCCGCAGGCATCACCACGCGGAACGCCACCTCCGCACGGTTGGCGCCGAGCCCGTAGCCGGCCTCGCGGAGCGACTGCGGAACTGCCGACATCGCGTCCTCGCTCAGCGACGCGATCGTGGGGAGGATCATGATGCCCATCACGATGCCCGCCGATAGCCCGTTGAAGAGGCTCAGGTCGAGAAAATTGCGCAGGAACGGCGTGACGACGGTCAGCGCGAAGTAGCCGTAGACGACGGTGGGGATGCCGGCAAGAACCTCCAACGCCGGCTTGAGGAACGCGCGCACACGCGGGTTGGCAAACTCGCTGAGGAAAACGGCCGCCAGAAGCCCCAAGGGCACCGCAACAAGCAGGGCGATGAGAGACGTGAGGAACGTGGCCGTGACCAGCGGCCAGATGCCGAACTTCTTCACGGAGAAGAGCGGCGTCCACTCCGTCTCCGTCACGAACTCCACGATCGAGACCTGGCGGAAGAACGCGATGGTTTCGCCGATGAGCGATAGGATGATGCCGGCGGTAGTGAGGGCGCCGATGGCAGCGGCGAGGAACATCACCGCTGCCACGGCACCCTCCTTCAGCTGGCGCGACCGCTTGTAGCCGAGAGCCTGGGGCGAGATACGGCTCGTCCGGTCGTCCAGCATCACGTCAGCGGTCCCCCCTTAGCGAGCCTGCAGGTAGCGATCGAGGGTAGCGCCCACTTCAGGGCCATTGGGGAAGAGCGTGCCGAGCACCCGATTCTCGAACCGCTGGAGCACGGCCTCGTAGATTTCGTCGGGAAGGGGCACGTAGCCGACCTCCGGCGTGGGGATGAGCTCCGTGAACTCCTTCGAAAGGTAGAACCGCACGAACGCCTGGACCTCTGGCCGCTCGGCCGCCTCTTTCCGCACGTAGATGAAGATGGGACGCGAGAGCGGCTGGTAGGTGCCGTTCCGGATGGTCTCCTCGGAGGGCTCCACGCAATTGCCGTCTCCCTTGTCGATGGCAACCGCCTTCACCTTGCCAGGGTTCTCGACGACGTAGGCGTAGCCGAGGTAGCCGAGGGCGTTCCGGTCGCCGGCGACGCCGGTGATGGTAACGTTGTCGTCCTCCGTCGCCTGGTAGTCGCCGCGGCTGGCCTTTTCCTTCCCATTGATGGCCTGCGTAAAGTAGTCGAACGTTCCCGAGTCGGTGCCAGCGCCGAAGAGCACCAGCGGCCGGTCGGGGAAGCTCGGCCGGACTTGGTTCCACCGCGTCACTTTCCCCTGGGAGTCGGGCGACCAGACCGTCTTCAGCTCTTGCACCGTGAGGCATTGGGCCCAGTCGTTCTCCGGATTGACGATGACCGAGAGGCCGTCGTGGGCGACCGGCAGCTCGATGAACTCGATGCCGTTCTTCTCGCACACCTCCCGCTCCGCCGGGTCGATGGGCCGGGACGCGTCCTGAATGTCGGTCTCGCCGGCGCAGAACTTCTTGAAGCCGCCGCCTGTGCCGGAGATGCCCACGGAGATGCGAACGTTCGGAGCCTTGGCGCGGAACTCCTCCGCCGCCGCGGCGGTCACCGGGTACACGGTGGACGAACCGTCGGCGATGATTTCCCCTTTGAGCTCTCGAAGGCTGGGTTCAGCCGTCTGGCCAGGGGCGGGCGTCTGCCCAGGGGCGGGCGTCTGCCCGTCCGCGGGAGCTTCGTCGTCTCCCCCGCACGCCGCGATAGCAGCGACGGCAACCGGGAGAAGGGCGGCGAGGACGAGGCGCAGCATGAAGCGGTTCCGGATGGGTATCATAGCGGGTACGTTCTCCCTACTCCTTGGGGTGGTGTGTGCAGGACACGGCCCCGAGGGTAGGGAGAGCGTGTTAACAAGCATGGAACTCCCGCGGGCTGGCCCCACGCGGGATTTTTTACGCGCAGTTTGCCCCTCGTCGGTGAATTCGGGGTGGGGAGCGTCGAAACTGAAGGCGCAGCGGTCGGATGACGGCCCCGCCCGCCGATTCACCCCTCTGGAGCTGAGGGCTTCGTTCCCGCCATGAAGGACCCCGCTAGCGGGAGCGGAGCCCTCAGCGCATACTGCGAATAGCGCGTATGGCACAGAAGATTCTCGTTGTCGACGACGAGGCGAACATCCGCGAGCTGGCAGCGCTCTACCTCGAGAAGGAGGGCTTCCAGGTCGAAGCGGCCATCGACGGCGAGGATGCCCTGGCCCGGTTCGAGGCGTCGCCTCCCGCGCTCGTCATCCTCGACCTGATGCTTCCGCGGGTCGACGGATTCGAAGTTTGCCGCCGCATCCGCAAGGTGTCGGACGTGCCGATCCTGATGCTGACAGCGCGGAGCGAAGACGTCGATAAGATCGTGGGGCTCGAGCTGGGCGCCGACGATTACCTCACGAAGCCGTTCAACCCTCGGGAGATGGTCGCCCGCGTGAAAGCCATCCTGCGGCGCGCCGACGGGCGCACCCGCTCCGCCCGTCAAGTGCTGCAGGTGGCGAACCTCACACTCGACAAGGCGCGGCGCGAGGTTCACATCGAGGGCGAGCCGGTCCAGCTGCGAACGAAGGAGTTCGACCTGTTGGCGGCCTTCATGGAGAACGAAGGCATCGTTCTCGCCCGCGATCAGCTCCTGGAGACCGTTTGGGGGTACGACTACCCCGGCGAAACCCGCACCGTCGACGTTCACGTCCAACACTTGAGGCAGAAGCTGGCACGGGCGAAGGTTCAGATCGAGACGCTGCGCGGCGTCGGTTACAAACTCGTGCCGAGCGAAGAGTAGCTCCGCCCCGGAGAGGGCGCCATGGGGAGCCTGCAGCTCCGCCTCTTCCTGACGTACTTCGCCGTCATCGCGGTCACCCTGGGGCTGGCCGCGCTCAGCCTCTTCCTCCTCCTCGGCGGGTACCGCGATTCCATCACCTACGCCAACCTGAGCGACCTGGCGCCGGTGTTGGAGCAGCAGATCGCCGCGGAGGCGCGAAGCCTGGCCGAATCGCCGGGTGCGGGCGACGGCATTCCCACGGGGTCGCGGCTGCTGCTCTTCGTCCGATCGCTCATCGGCGACAGCTCCGCAGCCTCGGGAGACACGTCCCTAGCAGTCGTCGACGCAGAAGGGCGAATTCTCCCCAGTGGCTGGGCAAGCGGGATCCCGCTGGAAGGAGGGCGCGTTGAGCCCCCTCCCTCTTCGGCGAGCTTGCGCCGCTGCACGCTCACGCCGCCCGAAGGGCCAGCCCTGCTGTGCGTGGCCGTCCCCCTGAGTGAGCCGACGCGTGCGGCGTTCGCCGAGGCCGGAGGCGTCGCCCTCGTGGTGGCGAAGCCCGCCGCGGAGCTCGGCGACGTGTTGGGCGACCTGATGCCGCGGCTCCTCTTTTCCGGGCTCATTGGGGTAGCAGCAGCGCTCGTGCTCGGGTTCCTCCTCGCCCAGAGCGTCGCCGCGCCGCTGCGGAACATCGCGAGGGCGGCGCGCAACGTCGCCCGAGGGAACTACCAGCAGCGCGTGCCGGCGACCGGGCCTGCCGAGGTTCGGGACTTGGCCGCGAACTTCAACCGAATGACGGAAGAAGTCCAACGCTCCCAGCAGACCCTGCGGCAGTTCCTCGCCAACATCTCCCACGAGCTGAAAACCCCCCTCACGTCGATTCGAGGCTTCAGCGAGGCAGTCCTCGATGGGACCATCGACGACGAGCAGGGAGTCCGCCGGTCGGCGCGGATCATCCGCGACGAGTCCGAACGCGTGCTGCGCCTGGTCGAGGAGCTGCTGGACCTCTCCCGTATCGAGAGCGGTCAGGTCGCGATGCGGCAGGAACCAGTCGACCTGCGGGAGCTGTTCGCGCACGTTGCCGAGGTGTTCGCCTTGCGCAGCGAGGAGCTGGGAGTCCAGCTCATCGTCGATGCCCAGCACGAGCGGCTAGTGCGCGGCGACGTGGACCGCATCGAGCAGGTGCTGAACAACCTCCTCGACAACGCCTTCAGGCACACGCCGCGCGGCGGGCTCATCCGCATCGCTTCGAAAGACGTAGGCAACGACTCCGTGCAGGTCTCGGTGAGCGACACCGGTTGGGGAATTCCGGCCGACGAGGTGCCCCACCTCTTCGAACGGTTCTACCGGGCGCGGAGCCAGTTCGCGACCGACGGCAAAGGGCACGGCCTCGGGCTGGCGATCTGCCGGGAGATCGTGAGGGCCCATGGGGGTGACATCTGGGCCACGAGCGAGGAAGGCCGCGGCACCACTTTCGTTTTCACGCTGCCCAGCGCGGGCCGAGGAGGTCGGCGAGACGGCGCTCAATCGTCTCCCGGGCGCTGAAGAACCCTCCCCAGCCGCTCGTTCCCGCCATGACGATGGCCAGCTTGAAGAGCCCGAGGGCCTCGAAGTACGCGAGGTCTCGGAGCGGCGCTCCGGTGACGTCTTCGTAGGCGCGCGACAAGGGCGTGACGCCGGGAATCGGCGGCGGCGCGAAGAACACAGTCTGGAGTGCGGCGTAGAACCCGAGGTCGGACCGCGGGTCGCCGAGGGCAGCGAGCTCCCAGTCGACGACCGCGGCGACGGCGTCCCCGCGGAGGATGAAGTTGCCGGGGTTGGGGTCGCCGTGGAGCAGCCGGAGGCGGAGGTCGCTGGGCCGCTCACGGCGGAGCGCCTCGCCCAGGGCAATGAGGAGCGGATGCCCTTGGAGGCCGCGGACGGCGGCCCGCACGCGCCAGCCAGCGAGATCGCAGGCGAGAGGCTCGCGATCGCCGTCCTCGGGAACGAGAAAGGCGAGGCCCGCGCGTTCCCAGTCGAGGGCATGAATCGCAGCAAGCTGGGCAGCAATGGCCCGGAGCTCGGGACCGCCGGCGGGGTACCAGAACGCCGGCAACGACCGCCCTTCGACTCGAAGCATGAGGAAGAACGGCGTCTCGATCCCCTCGCAGCGGGCGGCGGCCCACAGCGGGCGCGGCACAGGGACGCCGGCACGGTCCAGAGCTCGCAGCACGCGATGCTCGCGGAGCACGTCGTAGGGCGCGAGGAGGCCGTGGTCGCGCTGGAGGCGCAGCACGCAGGAGAGGTCGCAGGCGGCGCCGGCGCACTCGATGCGGAGGTCGACGGCGTAGGTGACGTTGCTGGCTCCCCGGGGCATGGCGCGGAAGCCGGTGACATGGACGGCATCGGCCACTGGGAGACGCTCGCGGAGGAAGGCCTCGAGCGCCCTCGGCCACGTCACCGGTCGACCTCTTCGAGGGCGCGCGCGAGCAACTCGGCTGCCCGTGCGCGGGTGTACCAAGGCTCCCCACCGGTGAACTTCGCCCAGCCTCGATGGATGACCGCGAGCTGCCGCAGCCAGAAGGCGCGGAACCACTCGAGCCCCGAGACGCTGCGCCCGATGGCCGCTTCGTAGCGGCGCAAGAAGGAAGTCGAGCGTGGATCGACCCACAGGGACCCCTTCAGGTGGGCGAGGGCAAGGAGCTGGCCGATGTCGAGGCGGGGGTCGGAGACGGCAGCCTGCTCCCAATCGACCACCGCGACAACCCGCCCCCGGCGGAACAGGTAGTTGTAGACGTTGATGTCCCCCTGGCAGAGGGCGAGCTGGCCGTCCTCGGGTGCACTGCGAGCCAGGGCGGCGAATCCGGCGGCCACCTCCGGCTCGGCGGCGCAGCCCCACGATTCGGCGCGCCTGCGGACCGCCTCTAGAGCGGCACGGAGGGCGGCGCCCGCGGTCGGATGGACGGCGAGGAACGAGAGACCCGCGCCCCGCCAATCGAGAGTGTGGATGCGGACGACCATCTCCACGTATGCCTCGAAATCCGCCTCCGGCCCTGCCGCGCCCATGTGCGGGGCGTCGATCCATTCGAGGACAGCGAACGGCGCGCCGAGGGGTTCGGCCGACGGTACGGCGAAAAGGACCTCGGGGACGGGGAACGGTGTGCCGCGGAGCGCGGCGAGCACGCGGGCTTCGCGGAGCACATCGTACGGTTCGAAGATGCCGCGCTCCCGCTGAAGCCGGAGGGCCACGGCACTGCGGGGAGCCCCGGCGAGCTCCACCCGAAAGGTAAGGTTCGAAGCTCCGCCTTCGACCGGGCGAAGGCTCAGCACCTCGGCCTCGGACCAGCCTCCGCCGCTCCGAAGCCATCGCTCGAACCGGGACGCGAGTTCCATGGCGCGATTATGGCAGGTCGGACCCCGACCGCTACGGAGCCCGACCGGTCCGCCGGTATACTTCGCCCGATGAGCGCCTACGACCGTCTGCGCCCTCTCTTGGAACCCCGTGTGGTGGCTGTCGTGGGCGTGTCTCGACAAGGGAAGCAGGGGGCCGTGTTCCTCCAAGGGCTTCTCGACCCCGGGTTCAGAGGGGAGGTTTACGTCGTCAACCCGGGAGCGACGGAGATCATGGGGGTGCCGTCGTTCCCTTCCGTTTCGGCGCTGCCGAAGCGGCCCGACCTGGCGATTCTCGTGCTGCCGGCTGAGCCTGCCATTGCCGTGGTCCGTGAATGCGCCGACCTCGGCGTGCCCGGCGTCGCCATGTTCACGGCAGGCTTCAACGAGCTGGGTACGCCCGAAGGAGAGGAGCGGGCGCGCCGGCTCATCGAGGCTGCTGACGGCCGAGTCCGCATCATCGGCCCCAACTGCATGGGGGTGTACAACCCGCGGCTCGGCATCGCCATGTTCGGCGGCATGCCCGCCCAGCCGGGACCTGTGGGGCTCATCTCGCAGTCCGGTTCGCTGGTGCAGTTCATCGTGACGGCGCTCGCCGAACGCGGGCTCGGCTGCTCGAAGGCCGTAAGCATCGGCAATCAGCTCGATCTCACGGCGGCAGACTTTCTCGAAGCCCTCGCCGACGACCCGGAGACGGGCGTTATCGCCGCCTACCTCGAGGGGGTTCCCGACGCGCGACGCTTGGCCCACATCCTCCGGGCGACCGCAGCGCGGAAGCCCGTCCTCCTGTGGAAGGCGGGGCGGGCAGCCGCCGGAGCCCGGGCGGCGCGTTCCCACACAGGGCAGCTGGCGGGAGAGTTCCGCATCTGGCAGGGCTTGGCGCGGCAGGCGGGCGCGGTGCTCGTGCGGGATATCGAGGAGCTCACGGATACCGTGGCCGCTGCGGCAGCGCTCCGAGGAGCCCCAGCAACCGGTAGGCGGATCGCCATCGTGACCGGGCCGGGCGGCCCCGCCGTCAGTGCGAGCGACGCCTGCGAGGAATCGGGGCTGATACTGGCCGACCTCGCCCCCTCGACGCAGGAGGCGCTCAGGCGCGTGGTGGCAGCCGCTGGGACGAGCGTCCGAAACCCGGTCGACGTAGGGATGGTCCTGCACGGGGCGACGGCCGTGTACGGGGAGGCCCTGCGGATCGCCCTTGCGGACCCCGCGGTCGATGCGGCGCTCGTCATCGGCGGCGACCGAAGCGATCCGGGGGGCTTCGCCGAGATGCTCATCGAAGCGAGGAGGCAGAGCGGAAAGCCGGTGCTGTACGCGGCCGGCGGACGGTTCTTCGGCGGCGACGAGCATGTGAGGAGACTGGCCGAGGGGGGCGTGGCAACGGCGCCCACCGCCGAACGAGCGCTCCGGGCGTACGCGCGCCTGGTAGGCGCTCGAGGAAGCTAGCCGGCGGACTCTGCGGTTTCGGGCGCGTCGACCACCTCTTCGAAGGGGACGGGGAGCCGGCGGGCGCGAAGCCGCTCGAGTTCGGCCCGCAGCCGCTCGATCTCCCGCTGCATCTCCCGCATCTGGTCGCGCATGCGCAGGATGATGTCGACGCCGGCGAGGTTCACGCCGAGCTGGTCGATGAGGCGCTGGGCCTCGCGGATGCGCTGAATGTCGGCGTTGGAGTACATGCGGATGTTGCCGGCCGTGCGCTTCGGCGTGACGAGCCCTGCACGCTCGTAGTAGCGCAGGGTTTGCTGATGCATGCCTACAAGGCGGGCCGCGATGGAGATAACGTAGCAGGGCTCGTCGTCGGGAACGGTTTCGTCGAACTCGTATCGTCGCCGTGAACGGGGCATCGGTGGTGGCCTCCTTTCCCTCAGACCGCCGCACCGCTCCGGGCACGGGCGCGCAGCCGCTCGAGGAGTTCCCGCTCCTCGGGCGTCAGGTGGTCGGGAAGCTTCACGCGAACCTTGGCATAGAGGTCGCCCCGCCTGCCTGGCGAGCCGAGGACCGGCATCCCTTTTCCGGCGAGGCGGAACTGCTGGCCGTTCTGCGTCAGCGGCGGGATCTTCAGCAGCACCCGTCCATCGATGGTCCGGACGGGCACCTCGCCGCCGAGGATGGCGTCGAGATACGGGACGTCGACCTCGGTGTAGAGGTCGTCGCCGCGGCGCTCAAACACCGAGTGCGGAAGCACGGTGACGAGGAGGTAGAGGTCGCCCGGGGGCCCCCCGGCGATGCCAGCCTGGCCCTCACCGGCGACGCGGACGCGGGACCCCGTGCGGACTCCGGGCGGGATCTTCACCTCGAGACGCTTTGTTCGGCGGACCGTGCCGGTACCACCGCAGGCCGCGCAGAGGGCATCGCGTTCGATGCCGCGGCCCCCGCAGGTATGGCAGGGCTCGGTGGTATCGAGCTGAATGGTACGGATGGTCCCGTGGAAGGCCTCCTCGAGGGTGACCTCCACCGGGGTCTCGATATCCTGCCCGCGCCGGGGCGTGGCCGCGCGCCGGCCGCCGCGCTCCCGTCGGAAGAGCGTGTCGAA
>DAOUCS010000115.1:0-3503 GCA_034431815.1 Dehalococcoidia bacterium | reverse complement strand
GGTCGGCGGGCGCCGTTCGGTTCCCAGCACCACGAAGCGAGTGACGTTGTTCCGCGCATCCTGAATCGACCGGGCCAGCACCTCCGCGCCCGCCAGCTCGGCGGCGCGTACCGTAGCGATGGCCGCCGCGTCGCGGTCGTGCTTGAGGGCCAGCTCGACGGCGTGCGCCGTCGAAAGCGCGGCCTCTAGCTGCGCGTTGGGGAAGCAGCGCTCGAGGAACTGCCGGCACTGCCCCAGCGCCTGCGGGTGCGAGTAGATAACCCGGATCTGGTCCGCGCGGGTGCCGGGCTTCACGACGAGGTTGTGGACGATGGGGAGCAGGAGCTCGTCGATGATCTGCAGGGTTGTGTCATGGATGAGGATGTCGAGCGTCTCGGCCACGGAGCCGTTAAGGGAATTCTCGATGGCCACGACGCCCACATCTGCCATGCCCGACTCAACCGCCGCCGCGACCGCGGCGTGCGATGGGAACGGCAAAAGCTCCCCTTCCGGCGCATAGCGGAGCGCCGCCTCCTCGCCGAAGGTCCCTGGGGGGCCGAGATACGCCACTCGCTTCGCGCCGCTCATGTGTCCAACCCGTGTGCCGTGCCGACCACGGCCTCGCGCAGCATTTCGAGCGCCTCCCGGCGCGTTACCACCACCAGCGCATCGCCTGCGTGCAGGCGCGTCTCGCCGCTGGGGATGCGGGGGACCCCGCCGGGGTCGACGACGAGGCAGATGAGCGACTCCGGGGGCAGGAGCACCTCCCGGATCGAACGGCCCACGACCGGCGACGTGTCGGGGAGCCGGAGCTCCACCAGTTCGAGGCCGCTCTGCAGCTGCAGGAGCGGGATCACGTCCGCGGTGGGCAGCTCCTGTTCGATCTGAGCGAGGATCGCCTGCGTCGCCGAGACGGTCGTCTCGATTCCGCGCCGCTTGAAGAGCTCCTCGTTCCGGGGGTTGTTCACCCGAGCGATGGTGCGGGGAACGTTCCGGAGACGGGCGATTTCGCAAATCACGAGGTTGTCCTCGTCGTCGCCGGTCACCGCAGCAACCAGGTCGGCGCGGGAGATCCCGGCCGCGTCGAGGGTCGCGACTTCGCACGCATCCCCGTGGAGCACGTCCCCCGACAGTGCCTCCGAGAGGAAGGCCGCCCGCTGTGCGTCGGATTCGATGACGAGGACTTCGTTGTTGGAGCGGAGGAGCTCCTCCGCCAGGTAGTACCCGACCTTCCCGCCGCCGGCGATGATGATGTACATCTACGTGCTCCGAGGGCGCCCCTCAGCGAGGAGCATCCCCACGAGGATGTCCGCGCCGACGCTTGTGGGGCTGTACGTTTCGATACCGAGCTCGCGGAAGAGTTCGGCCCGCTGGGGATCGTAGATGCGGCAGAGCACGCGCGGAACCCGGAACACCTCCCGAGCGAGCTGGCTAGCGAAGTAGTTCCGGTTGTCGCCCTGGGTCACGGCGATGAAGGCATCCGCCTCTCGGATTCCGACCCGTTCAAGCGTGTCCGCATCCATGCCGTTCCCGACGGCCTTCGTCCCTGGGAAATTGGGCGGCAGCCTGCGGAATGCAGCGCTGTTCACATCGAGAATCGTTACCTCGTGCCCTTGTTCGTTGAGCGTGGCGGCAAGGCGGGCGCCGAGCCGTCCGCATCCCATGATGACGACCTTCACCGCAGCCGCACCTCCCTCATCGTTCGCTCCCTAGTCCAGCGCGCCGCTCCCTCGGCAGCTCGCGCCGGATAAGCCACACCTGGCATGGCGCGTGGCGGAACACGTAATCGACCGTCCGACCGGTTTGGAATTCTCCGATGAGCCGCTTGTAGCCGACACCTAGGACGATGGCATCGGCCCCGATCCGCTCGGCCTCTTCGACGATAGCGACGCCGGCATCGCGCGCCTGGAGGAGCTCGGTGGTCACACGGCACTCGAGCTGGCTGGCGAGGTCTGTCGCGCGCCGGAGCACCTGCTCCCCGTACTGGGCCTCCGTCTCCATCTCCGCGGTGAGCGGCAGCGAACGCAACACTTCGATGACGTGGACGACGTGAACTGAGGTTCCCCGCTGAGCCTTGGCGATAGCGCAGGCAACGGCAAGGGCTTCCAGGCTGGCCGGCGATTGCACCACGGGGACCAGAAGCTTCTTGGGAAGTTGCCCGACCGCACCAGCGTTTCCGCGTTCCGGCTGCAGGAAGCCTCTACCGATCATCGCGCGCGAACCACAGCCGGACGACCCCGTTGAACACCAGCACGATGCCGATGGCGAAGCCGATGTTCCAACTCGTCGTCTGGGTGAGCATGAACAGGATGAGGAGCACGCCGAGGACGAGGGAGGTCACGGCGAAGATGTAGTTTGCCGTCCGCATGCTGATGGCCTGAAGTTCGATCACTCGATGCTACGCTCCCCTCTGCGAACAGGAAACTACGCTGCCGCGGCCCCTGCAACGGACGGGCGGGCACCGCACGATTCTGACCAAAACAGGGGCGGCAGCCAACCGGCTGCCGCCCTTCCCTGGGCGTCGGGCAATGCTGCCTCAGCTCTGGGCGCCGTTCTTGTGCTCGCCTTCCACCACCGGAGTGATGCGGATGGTCCGGGCGCGGGCCTCGGGCTTCTTCGGCAGGCGAATCTGGAGCATGCCGTGCTCAAATTTCGCCTCAGCCCGTTCCACATCCACCGTGGGCGGCAGGCGGAGCGAGCGCTGGAAGGCGCCGTACTGCAGCTCGCGGCGGATGACGTTGTGATCTTCGTGCTCCGCCTCCTCGGCGAACTCGCCGCGGATGGTGAGCACATCCTCATCGACCTCGATGTGCACGTCCTTCGGATCGACGCCCGGGACGGCCGCCTTCACGATGTAGGCGTCCTTCGTCTCGATGACGTCGACTGGCAGGGTGGCAACTTCGAGGCCGTCCTCGCTCGGCCGCCAGATCGGCATGCGGGTGAAGCTCTCGAACATGCGGTCCATCATCTGCCGCAGCGTGCCGAGCTCGGCGAAGGGATCCCAGCGAGTGAGGGTCGTCGCCATCTTCCCATCACCTCCTTCGGGTTTCCTTCCGAAACAAAGCGTAGCTAGCCTTCACGCGGCCGTCAAGAGAGTTGATAATCGGATTAGCTGAGTTGCTCACGGGAGTCATGGTTGAGCTCCCGCCTGAACCCCTGCTATGGTGAGGGCGGCATGGCCAGGGACTACTACGAGATCCTCGGCGTTCCCCGCACGGCCTCGGAGAAAGAGATCAAGGCGGCCTATCGCCGCCTGGCCCGCCGGTACCACCCCGACGTCAACCCCGGAAACCCCGAGGCCGAAGCCCGCTTCAAAGAGATCAACGCCGCCTACGAGGTCCTCTCTGACCCCGAGAAACGGGCTAAGTACGACAAATACGGCGACCAGTGGCAGTACGCCGACCAAATCGAGGAGATGCAGCGCCGCCAGCAGCAGGCCGGCGGTGCCCACTGGTTCCGCACGGGCGACGCCTCCGGCTTCGAATTCGAGTTCGGCGACCTCGGCGGCTTCACCGACTTCGGGT
>DAOUCS010000114.1:0-9330 GCA_034431815.1 Dehalococcoidia bacterium | reverse complement strand
GCCCCACGCACAGGCCCATCCAAGCCGACGCGAACATCTGGAAGGGGAGCCACGGCCCGACTCCGGCGGTCACGAGCGCGGACAGGAAGAACGAGAAGGCGCCCAGAAGGAACCCCATCCGCGGGCCGAACACGTAGGCGCCCATGATGACGAGGAAGAAGTAAAGGTTCGCGCCGGCCGGAAGGGTGAAGGTCCGCAGCACGGCGGCGAGCGCCGCGAGGACCCCCAGCGCCGCCAGCGACTTGCTGTCGAGGCCGCCGTTAGTGAGCTCACCCACGAGCAAGGCAAGGGCGAGGGCCGTGACCGCAGCGATGAGGATCGGCCCGTCGCCGCGGTGCATGTACCAGTCGGCCTCCGGCCGCTGGAGGTCGGCGAGGAGGAACGGGTAGAAGTAAGCCGCCAGCCCCACCAGGTTGAGGAGTACGAAGCTGACGGGAGCCAGCCACTGCGTGGGCGAGGCAGCCGGCCGCGGGACGAGTGCCTCAGCCGCTGTCACGGCGAGACCTCCTGATGAGGGCTGCCGCGGCAATGGCAGCAGCCAACACTCCGGCGAGCGCTCCAAACGCGGCGAGCCGGCGCACCGGCACACCGCCGGAGCCGGCCGAGCCGGGCTCCTCGGCGGGTGCGAACGTCGGGGAGGGCAGCCCCGCCGCGGCGGAGCCCTCTCCCGACGACGGCGAGGCCGGCAGCGGGGTGAACCCGCCGGCCAGCGTCGGCGCCGGCGAGGGGGATTCCGCAGGGGCGGCCGGCCTTTCGGGCGATGCGCTCGGGCTGGGCAGCGCGGAACCCGCTCCTCCTGCACGCGGGGGCGGAGCGGGGGAAGTGGTGGGCGGAGGCGAACTTTCCGTGGGCGAGGGTCGCGCGCTGCCGCAGACGTCGGCGAAGGTGAGCGCGGGGGGCTTCGGCGCGCGCCCGGCCGTGCCCTTCCCCCAACGCCACCCGTGCAGGTCGCCGTGGCGCGCGACCTGCGACTGGAATCCGAGCGAGGAGTACACCCAGCCGCCGTCGTTCCGCTGCACGAAGTAGGCCCAGTACGTGCAGTCGCTGAGGTCCTCGCATTGGCAGTGGCAGCTGGCGAAGTCCCCCTGATGGCGGCAGCCGACGCCGCCGATTGCGCACACCATGCCCGAGAACTGGTTGACGTCGAGCCCGGCGCGCTCGAGCAGCTCCTGCCCGGTGATGCGGTCACCCTCGAACGCCACACAGTACGTCACGACACGTCCATCTCCGTAGTCGATGACGAGCCCGGCCTCGCCGTCGGCCAGCGCGGCCCGGGGACGCGCCGCCGTCCCCGCAACCACCAGCAGCAGAGCGATGAGCAGCAGGCGCCTCATGCCGCCGCCACCTCTTCGGGCAAGAGCGCACCGGGGATAATCTGGGCGACCGCCGTGGGGTAGGGCCCTGTGCTGCCGAAGGCTTCGCGAGCCGGCCCGTCGAAGACCACCCGGCCGCCGTCGAGAACGATGGCCCGCGCCGCCCACCGCGCCGCGAACTCGATGTCGTGCGTGGCCACGATCGCCGCACCGCCCCGGGAGGCGTGCTCGCGAAGGACCCCGGCAAGCCACTCCTTCGTCGCATGGTCCGCGCCGCGGGTGGGCTCGTCCAACAGCCAGACGGGCGGCTCGTGGACGAGCATGACCGCGAGCGCCGCCCGCTGCTGCTGACCGACGCTGAGGTCGTAGGGATGCCGGTCGAGGAGGCCATCGAGCCGCCAGCGGGCAGCGATGTGTTCGGCGCGGCTGGCAGGAAGCCCCCGCGCCTGGAGGCTGGCTCGCAGCTCTTCGGCCAGCGTGCGGCGAGCGAGGACGTAGGCAGGGTTCTGGGGGAGCAGCGCCGCGAACGCCGAACGCTCGCGCGCGGTGGGAGGAGCGGGTTCGCCGCCGAATCGGACCTCGCCGGACTCGAGCCGCGCCAGGCCGACGAGGCTCCGCAGCAGCGTCGTCTTCCCGGCCCCGTTGCGTCCCAGCAGCGCGACGAGCTCTCCTTCGCGCAGGACCAGCGACACTCCCGCAAGGGTGACCCTCTCTCCATAGGAGACAGTCAGCCCGGCCGCCCCCACGAGCTCGTCACCGGGCGACGGCGGCTCCTTCGCCGTCACGATGGCAAGGTTCCGGCCGGCAAGGGCGGAGCGGGCCTCTTCGAGCGTGAGCGGGGTCGGCTCCAGTCCCAGGCGGATGCCCAGCCTCGACAGCGCCGGCGCTCCCGGAAGGACGCCGGCTTCGCGGGGCCCGAGGCTCGCTACCCGGCCGCCGTCGACGTGGAGGACGCGGGAGGCGATGGCCTGGATGCGCTCGCGCCGATGTTCGGCGATGAGCACCGTGAGTCCGAAGCGCCGGTGAAGGCCGAGCACCGCCTCGACGAACTGTTCCGCGCCGTCGGGGTCGAGCTGGGAGGTGGGCTCGTCGAGGGCCAGCAGCTGCGGCTGGAGGGCCAGCACCGCCGCCAGCGCCACCCGCTGCCGCTCGCCTCCGGAGAGCGTCGAGAGGCGGCGAGCGCGCAGATGGCCGATCCCGAGCGTCTCGAGCACCGCTTCGACCCGCCGGTTCGCCTCGGCGCGTGGAACCGCGTGAAGCTCCAGCCCGAAGGCGATCTCCTCTTCCACGGTCTCGGCGATGGCCTGCGCTTCCGGTTCCTGAAACACCATCCCGACGCGCGTGGCCATGGTGCGGGTGGGCGTGCGGGCAGGGTCGAGGCCGCAGACGCGCAGTCCGCCCTGCAGCGTGCCCCCGTGGAACTGCGGCACGAGGCCGTTCAAGGTGCGGAGGAGGGTCGACTTCCCGCCGCCCGAGGGGCCGGCGACGAGCACGAGCTCGCCGGCTTCGAGGCCCAGGGCGACGCCCGCCAGCGCCGGGACGCTGCCGCCGGGGTACGTATACGTCACGCGGTCCCAGCGCGCTATCATAGGCGCCCCACCTCGGCGACGCCGGCCGCCGGCAGGCTCTCCGGCACGGGCCTCGGACGACCCGCGAGGAGGAACGCCGGCCACACCACGCTGAGGACGAACCCAGCCTCCAACGGCTCGAACGGCGGCCACGCGAGCCCGGCGAATGGCGAGTAGCCGAGTTCGAGCCAGCCGGGCGCGCGCCCGAACACCGCCAGCGCGGCGATCGCCGCCGCGAAGGCGACGGCAGCCCGCTCCGCGACGGTCAGACGCTCGGCGCGGAGCCGGCTGCCGTTCCGGCGCCTCGACGCGGCCGCGAGCCACGCTCCGAAGAGCACCGCCGCCGCCCCGCCGAGCAAGGCGCCGACCCACCGGGCATCGCCGAGGTAGAGCCAGCTCAGGCCTCCCGCGAGGCCCAGGAGCGCGGAAAGGAGCGCCGCAGCGCGCGCCCACCCAGGCGGCGGAGGGGGCGGAGCGAATCCGCGGGCCTCCATCGCCTCCGCCAGGCGGAGGGAGCGCTCCAGCCCGCCGAGAACGACGGGCACCGCAAGTCCCGGGAGCTGGCGCAGCCCGGCCCGGGCTCCCCGCAGCTCCTGCGCCTCGCGGATGCGGCGGAAGTCCTCGATCGTCGCCGGCAGGAGCGTCAGACCGATGGTGGCGACGAGCGCGGCGTGAAAGAGCGCGGCCGGCGCAGCCCGCAGGAGCCGCTGGGGCGTGAGGGCCGCGTTGACGGTCGCGAAGGCCAGAACGATCGCCAGGATCGCCAGCCCCCGGATGGTCGCGTTCACGAGCTGCTCGGCAGTGACGGGACCGCCGAGCCGCAGCCCGCCCAGCCACTCGGGCACCCGCAGGCTCGGGATGCGGAAAAGCTCGTGCTCGCCGTAGCTCCCGTTGACGACCGCCACCAGCGCCGCGAAGAGGAGGACGCCGGCGCCAAAGAGCGCCATCACCCGGAGGCCGGCGGCCCCGGCGGCGTCTTTCGGCGCCAGGACCGCCACCAGGATGACGCTGAGAACGACGACGGCCAGGTAGAGCGGGTTGGTGACGGCGAGGGCCAACGCCATCACCATCACCGCCCACGCCAGCCAGGCCGCCGTCGCCATCGCCTCAGCTCCTCGGGCGCCGCGCCGCCCCAGCAGCCGCCCCAGCCGTCAACAGCGCCAAGCCTGCGAGGACCGCCGCCCACGTCCAGCCCCTGCCGCTCGACGAGGCCGACCCGGTGCCCGTCTTCGCCACCGCAGGCGTCGGCGTCCGCGTAGATGTGGCGGTTGCGGTGTGCGTCGCAGTCGGCGTCGGCGTCGCCTGGACGAGCGGAGTGAAGGGCGCGTTCAGGAACGTCCGCCCCATGAGCGCCGGCACGACCTGGTTGGTGGCGAAGGCCGGATCGTAGCCGGCGAACGAACCGTCGGCCTGCTGCTGCGACAGCAGGAACTGGATCGGGTTTCCGCCGGGCTTCGTGTAGGCGGGACCCTCGGGATTCTCGCCGGCGGCGAGGAGCGCCTGGACCACAAACGCCGTGGAGTTCACGTTCGACGCCGCGGGGTCGAAGCCCCAGCCGCCATCGTTCGCCTGCGTGGCACGCAGGTAGGCAAGCGCCTCCTGAACGTCGTGGTCGGAGACGGGAACGCCGGCAGCCAGGAGCGCCTGCAGGACGATGGCGGTGCTATCGGGGTCGCTCGAGCCGCCGAAGCCCCAGCCGCCGTCGCTTACCTGCGAGGAACGGAGCGCCAACACGGCAGCCGACGGCACGGGATCGCCGGCGGCGACAAGGCCGATGATGGCGAGCGCCTGGTTGAAGTCGTCGCTCGCGTACCGGCCGGTCCCGGCGTCGTAGGCGCCGCGGATGACCGCGGTCAGGTCGGTGCCGTCGATGTTCCGGGGGTCGAGGCCCAGGGCGAACGCGCCGAGGATGAACTTCGCTGCCAGGCCCGGACGGTTCACCGCGGAAGCGTTCGCGCGGAGGAAGTCGGCCGGCGTCTTTCCGTCCTTCACGAACGTGTTCGGGTCGATGCCGGCGGAGCGGATGGCGTAGATGGCGTCCATCGTTTGGCCGGGCCCGAATCCGCCGAAGCCGCCGTCGGATTCTTGTGTGGTGCGGATGAACTCGACGCCGCGGAGAGCGGCGTCCCGTTCGGGGAGGGCAGCCGCAGCCGCCGCGACCAGTGCTGCAGCAAGGGCGATGCCGAGGATCGAGAATCGTGCGAACATGCTCCTCCTCGCGGACATGGCATAGGGCTGGGCCATGTCGGCGTGCCCGGCATGGCGAGCGGAGAACCGAAGGGTCGAGAGAGCGGGGAAACCAAGAAACCCGCCCTCGCCGGCGGGTTACGTCACACGTTCAGACATGTGCCCGTCCCCTTTCACGCGAAGGTTCCCGAGCGGGCGGCGAGGCAGGGTTTTCTGGCTTCTCCCGAGACGGGAGTTACAGTTGCGCGACAGCCCCGGACTTTCACCGGTGTTGCCCCTGGTCCCCGAAGGGACACGCGCAGCCCAACGCTGCTGCGGTCTCGGCCGCCGTATGCGGTTGTCGGGGACAGGGTGCACGCCGCCGGGCGGTTCGTCAACTCTGACCAGGTGATGGCCCACCCTCGTTGGCATAGGATGGGCCTCGATGCTTCGGCGAAGGAGGGCCGCATGTACCGCGAGGTACTGCTCGAGATCGACGACCCGGTAGCCCTCATCACCCTCAACCGGCCCGAAAAGCTGAATGCCCTCACCGACCGGACGCTGCAGGAGCTTCGGCATGCCGTGGCAACTGCCGAGAACGACGAGCGGGTGGTCGGCATCATCATCACCGGAGCAGGCCGAGCCTTCTCGGCCGGCGTCGACATGGGAGCGCTGGCACGGATCCAGGCAGCCGGCGACATCGCCGCGATTAGGGAGGAGACCGAGCTCGAACCGCGCGAACCGGGCGACCCCGCCATGGGAGAGGACTTCCGTTCGGGTTGGGCGATCCTCCTCTCCGTCCGGAAGCCGGTTATCGCCGCCGTCAACGGTCCCTGCGTAGGCCTCGGGTTCTCCATCGCGCTGTTCTGCGACCTCCGCTTCGCGGCGGAGGAGGCATACTTCCTCCCCACCTTCGCCCAGCGGGGTCTTGTCGCCGAGCACGGAACTAGCTGGATCCTGCCGCGGCTCGTCGGGCCCTCGCGCGCGCTCGATATCTTCTGGAGCGGCCGGCGGATCGGCGCCGCCGAGGGGAAGGAGCTCGGCCTGGTGAACCGGGTGACTCCCGGCCCGCAGCTCCTCGAGGAGGCGCGGGAGTACGTTCGCCAGCTCGCGCGGGCCTCCTCGCCGACATCGCTCATGCACATGAAGCGGCAGGTGTGGCGCCACTTGATGCTCCCCCTCGGGGAGGCGATGCGGGAAACGAACGCCCTGCAGGACGCGAGCGTCACGTGGCCCGACTTCGCCGAAGGGCTGGCGAGCTTCCGGGAGCGGCGCGAGCCGCGCTTCGCGCGCCTTCGCCTTCCGTGAGCTAGGAACGAATCTTGATAACGACGTTATCAGCCTCTACGCTGGAAGGGAACCGCGCGAGGGAGCGAAGCTATGAACCTGAACAAGTACACCGAGAAGGCCCAAGAGGCGGTCATCGGCGCCAAGCGGCTGGCGGAGGAGCTGCAGCACCAAGAGCTCACCGTTGCCCACCTGGCGGCCGCCCTCGTCGAGCAGGAGGGGGGCGTCGTACCCCGGCTGCTCGACCTCCGCGGCATCGACCCCCGCCAGGTCGGCCGTCGGATTCGCGTCCTCCTGGAGCGGCAGCCGAAAGTGTACGGCGCCCCCCAGGTGTATCTGAGCCCGAAGCTGAACGCTGCCTTCGCCTTCGCCGAGAAGGAAGCGGAGCGGCTGCGGGACGAGTACGTTTCGACCGAGCACCTCTTCGTCGCCTGTCTCGAACACGCCGAGAGCGACCTGGCGGCCTACTTCCAGTCCCTGGGTCTGACGCGGGACGAGGTGTACAAGACGCTGGCCCAGCTGCGCGGCAGCCAGCGGGTGACCGACCCGAACCCTGAAGAGAAGTACGAAGCCCTCACGAAGTACGGTACCGACCTCACCGAGCTCGCCCGGCAGGGCAAGCTCGACCCGGTCATCGGCAGGGACGAGGAGATCCGCCGGGTCATCGAGATCCTCTCCCGGCGGACGAAGAACAACCCCGTGCTCGTGGGGCCGCCGGGCGTCGGCAAGACGGCCATCGTCGAAGGGCTCGCCCAGCGCATCGTGCGCGGCGACGTCCCCGAAGGTCTGAAGAACAAGCGGGTCATCGCCCTCGACATCGGCGCGCTGCTGGCGGGGGCGAAGTACCGCGGCGAGTTCGAAGAGCGGCTGAAGGCCGTCCTCCGCGAGGTGAAGGAGTCGGAGGGGAACATCATCCTCTTCATCGACGAGCTGCACACGGTGGTGGGCGCCGGCGCCGCCGAGGGCGCCGTCGACGCTGCCAACATGCTGAAGCCGCTGCTGGCGCGGGGTGAGCTCCATGCCATCGGCGCCACCACCCTCGACGAGTACCGGAAGCACGTCGAGAAGGATCCCGCCCTCGAACGCCGCTTCCAGCCTGTCTACGTCGCCGAGCCCTCTGTGGAGGACACCATCTCCATCCTCCGCGGCCTCCGGGAGCGGTACGAGGTCCACCACGGCGTCCGCATCAAGGACGCAGCGCTGGTCGCGGCGGCCGTCCTCGCCCACCGGTACATCAGCGACCGCTTCCTGCCCGACAAGGCCATCGACCTCGTCGACGAAGCGGCTGCCCGCATCCGCACGGAGATCGACAGCATGCCGGTGGAGCTGGACGAGGTCGAACGGCGCATCCTCCAGCTCGAGGTGGAGCGCGAGGCCCTGCGCAAGGAGGACGACCCGGCCTCGAAGGAGCGGCTCGAACGCCTCGAGCGGGAGCTCGCCGAGCTGAAGGAGCGCCAGGCGGCCCTCCGCGCCCAGTGGCAGCGGGAGAAGGAGCAGATTCAGGCCATCCAATCCATCAAGGAGCAGATCGAGCGGACGCACCACGAGATCGAGCAGGCCGAGCGCGCCGCCGACTACGAGCGCGCGGCCCGCTTGCGCTACACGACGCTGCGCGAGCTGGAAGCGAAGCTGAAGGAGCTCGAAGCCGAGGTGGAGGCTTCCGGGCCGCGGCTCCTGAAGCAGGAGGTCGACGAGGACGACATCGCCGAGGTCGTCTCCCGGTGGACCGGCATCCCCGTCGCCAAGCTCATGGAGGGGGAAACGGCGAAGCTCATCCACATGGAGGACCGCCTCCGGGAGCGCGTCGTGGGCCAGGACGAGGCCCTGCGCGCGGTGGCCAACGCCATCCGCCGGGCGCGGGCCGGCCTGCAGGACCCGAACCGGCCGCTGGGTTCGTTCATCTTCCTGGGCCCGACGGGCGTCGGGAAGACGGAGCTCGCCCGGGCGCTGGCCGAGTTCCTCTTCGACGACGAGCGCGCCATGGTGCGCATCGACATGAGCGAGTACATGGAGAAGCACTCCGTCTCGCGGCTCATCGGCGCGCCGCCCGGATATGTCGGCTACGAAGAGGGCGGCCAGCTCACGGAAGCGGTGCGGCGCCGGCCGTACAGCGTCGTCCTCTTCGACGAAATCGAGAAGGCGCACCCGGACGTCTTCAACGTGCTGCTCCAGGTCCTCGATGACGGGCGCCTGACCGACGGCCAGGGCCACGTCGTCGACTTCCGGAACACTATCCTCATCATGACCAGCAACCTGGGCAGCACCTACATCCTGGAGCCGAACCTCGACCCGGCGACGATGCGGGAGCGGGTGATGTTGGCGGTGCGGGCGCACTTCCGGCCGGAGTTCCTGAACCGCATCGACGAGATCGTCATCTTCCGCCAGCTCAGCCGGGAGGACATCCTGCGCATCGTCGACATCCAGATTCGGAACATCGCCAAGCGGCTGGCCGACCGGCGCATCACACTGGTGGTAGAGGATTCCGCACGGCAGGCGCTCGCCGAGGAGGGATTCGACCCCGTGTACGGCGCCCGCCCGCTGAAGCGGACGATCCAGCGCGAGCTGCTCGACCCCCTGGCGATGAAGCTCCTCCAAGGCGAGCTGCACGAGGGCTCCGAGGTGCACGTGGCCTACGAGGGCGGCCAGTTCACCTTCCGCGAAGTGCGCGTCGCCGAGCCTGTGGCCGCCGGCTGAGAGCCTCCCCACCTTCCCCCGGCCCTCGCTCCTTCTCGCCCCCTCTCCCGCTCACACGGGGGAGGGGTTCCCTTGTCCCGCCTGCGCTGGAGCGCGTCGCAGAGGGTTGACAGGCCCGTGCGGGAGAGGAACGTGGGAGCGGGATGAACCCCTCCCATCCGGCCGCGAGCCTGCGCTTACGCCCCCCTCTCCCGTCCTGGCGGGAGAGGGGGGCGCTGGGATGAGGGCAGCGAGGGACGTCAGTCGCGCGGGAGCCCGAGGCCGCGCTGGGCGATGATGTTCCGCTGGATCTCGCTCGTCCC
>DAOUCS010000113.1:0-34206 GCA_034431815.1 Dehalococcoidia bacterium | reverse complement strand
TGGGCTGCGGCCCAGGCGGCCACATCCGCGAACCGCTCGATGCATCGCCCCAGCGCCCAGGCGGCATGACCCCGCACCAGCGGCGAGGGGTCATCAAGGGCGCGCACGAGGGCCGGGACGTCTTCCGGCTCGCCCACGTTGCCGAGTGCCACGCAGGCGTTCCGCACGAGGCCGTCGCGCTTTGCGCGCATGAGGGGCCGTCCCTGAAAGCGTCGGCGGAACTCCTCCTCATCGAGAAGGACGAGCTCGGCCAGCCGCGGGTAGGCGTGGTCGTAGGTCGGCGGCAGGAAGTCGGGGTGGCTTTCGAACCGGCGTGCACCGACCGGGCAGCCGTCGAGGCATTCGTCGCAGCCGAAGACCCAGGCGCCGAACTTCGCCCGCAGCTCCCGCGGAATCGGGCCGCGGTTCTCGATGGTGTGGTACGAGATGCAGAGCCGGCTGTCCAGGCTGCCATCGGGCGAGATGGCCCCGGTTGGGCAGGCGGCGATGCAGCGCACGCACGCGCCGCAGGTCTTGCCGATGCGCGCGTCGGGCTCCAAGTCGAGGGTGGTGGCGATGGCCCCCAACAGCATCCACGGCCCGAAGCCCGGCACCAGCAGCATCGTCGACTTCCCGATCCACCCCATCCCCGCCGCCAGGGCGAACGGCCGCTCCAGAAGGGGTCCGTAGTCGACGGTGGCCCTCGCATCGGCTCCGAACTCCTCGCGGATTGCCCGGGCCAGCCGCCGAAGGCGCTTCTCGAAGGTGCGGTGGTAATCGCGCCCCCGGGCGTACCGGGCGATGCGCCCCCGTGCGCCTGGGAGGGCATCGGCGGGCGGGTCTGGCTCGGGCGAATGGCAGGGGAGCCCCACCACGATGATTGACCTTGCCCCTGCTAAGAACGTCTCCGGGTCCGTGGCCCGGCCGAGCCACTCCGGCGTCATCCAAGCCATATCGGCGAAACGCCCCGCTTCCCAGGCGGCGCGGGCCGCAGCGAATGCCTTCCGCAGCGGTTCGGCCCGCGCGATCCGTACGGCGGCGAAGCCGTCCGCCCGGGCCAGCTCGAGCACGCGCTCCTTCGTTTCCATCTGCCTCAGCCTAGGCTTTCCGCGGACCCTCCGGTACCCGCTCAGAAGCGGAGTTCGAACCGGCGGAACTGTTCCCGGTACCGCCCGTCCGGCCCGCGCCAGCTTTCGCGCACGTACCGCATGAAGTCCTCCTTGTCCGTGAACTGGCTGGCGTGGGCCGCCAGGGCCGCGATCTTCCGTTCAACGACGTCCGTGATGTCGACCTCGAAGTTCGGATGGTTCGTGCCCCAGAGGAGCACCTCGCGCACTTTGTGCGTCTCCAGCCCCTCCGCAAGATGCTCTGGGAAGTTCAGGTGGTCGCGCGCCGCGGGGTAGATGGCATCCAGCGCCGCCGTCCCTGTGATGCGGTGGTCGGCGTGGTTGATGAAGCTGTTCCGAATGATGATGTCCGTCGGGTCGTGGGTGAGAACGGTGTGGGGCCGGTACCAGCGGAGCATGCGCACCAGCTCGCCGAGGAAGGCGCGGTCGTACACCAGCTCGCCGTCCTCGTGGGCGAGGAAGAAGACGTCCTCGACGCCCATTCGGCGGCAGGCCTCGCGCTGCTCCTCGCGACGGATAGCCGCCAGACGCATCGGGTCCATGCTCCGGTCCGAGGTCCCCTTCGCGCCGTTCGTACAAACGAGGAACGCCACGCGCCACCCGGCGGCGACAAGGTGCATGACGTATCCCGCGCAGCCGAAGTCCCCGTCGTCGGGATGGGCGGCGATGACGAGGGCACGACGGTCCTCGTGAGCGGACATCCGGGAACCCCCCCACTCTCCATTCTCGCCGGCTGGCGAGCGAGGGGCCACGGACACGGAGTGTTCGGAACAGCATTGACGATAATTCTCAGGCTTTGGTAGAGTTTCGGCGAACATCCGTTCGCAAGGCCGGCCCGCGATGCAAGACCTCTCCCCCCGTCAGGCGAAGATCCTCGAGTTCCTGCGCTCCTACATCGAGGAGCGGGATTACCCGCCTTCCATCCGCGAAATCCAGGAGGCCTGCGGCATCAGTAGCACCTCCGTTGTCGACTACAACCTCCGCAAGCTGGAGGAGAAGGGGTACATTCGCCGCGACCGGGACATCTCCCGGGGCATCGAGCTGCTCGGCCCGAACGGCCGCCGTCCGCGCGTCGTGGAGGTACCCATCCTCGGCACGATCGCGGCGGGCCAGCCGATCCCTGTGCCGACCGCCGACACCTGGCATTCGCAAGCCGTGGAGACGATCGCCGTCACCGAAGAGCTCCTCCGCGGGAAGACCAACGTCTTCGCCTTGAGGGTCAAGGGTACCTCGATGATCGAGGACCTCATCGACGACGGCGACATCGTCTTCCTCGAGCCGGTCACTGCCGTGCGCGACGGCGACCGCGTCGCCGTTTGGCTGAAGGACCGTCAGGAGGTGACGCTGAAGCGGATCTATCGCGACGGGAACCGCATCCGCCTGCAGCCCGCCAACCGGGCCATGGAGCCCATTTACACCGACCCTGAGAACGTCGAGATTCAGGGCCGCTTCATCTCCTCGCTCCGTCCGGCCGATTAGGCGCCCCCTTCGATGGCTGCCCCCATCCTCGCCGTCCGCGGCTTGTCTGTCCGTTACCGGTCGAAGGACGGCGAGACGTACGCGCTCGACGACGTGAGCCTCGAACTGGCTGCGGGCGGCATCGCTGCCGTGGTGGGCGAATCGGGCTGCGGGAAGTCGACCCTCGCCCTCGCCATCCTGGGCCTCCTGCCCGACGCCGCAGAAGTCCTCGGCGGCACGGTCGAGTACCGGGACCGCAACCTGCTCGCCCTTCCCGAGTCAGAGCTGCGCAGCATTCGGGGCCGCCGCATCGCCGTCATCTTCCAGGACCCGGTGGCAGGGCTGAATCCGGTCCTGACCGTCGGCGAGCAGGTCGCCGAGATCCTCACCGCCCACCTGCGCATGTCGCGGCGGGAGGCGCGGCGCCGCGCCGTCGACGTCCTCGAACACGTCGGCCTGCCCGACCCGGAGCGGGTCGCCCGGTCATACCCCTTCCAGCTGTCGGGCGGGATGTGCCAGCGGGTGATGATCGCTATCGCAACGGCCCTCGACCCCGAGATCCTCATCGCCGACGAGCCCACCAGCGCGCTCGACGTCACCGTGCAGGCGCAGATCCTCCGCGAAATCCAGCGGCTCCGGCGCGAGCGCGGCATGGCGGTGCTCCTCATCACCCACGATTTCGGCGTCGTGGCCCAGATGGCAGACCAGGTGTCCGTGATGTACGCGGGCCGCATCGTCGAACGAGGCCCCGTGGAGACGCTCCTGAAGCGCCCGCGGCACCCGTATGCCTACGCGCTCCTCAGCACGCTTCCCGGAGCGAACCGTCCTGACCGGCCCCTTCCTTCAATCCCCGGCACGCCGCCGGAGCTTTCGGAGCGGGCGGCGCACTGTCCGTTCGTGCCCCGCTGCTGGAAGGCCCTCGCGCGCTGCCGAACGGAGCCGCCGCCGCGGTTCGAGAACGCCGGTCCCGGTCACGAGGTCGCCTGTTACAACCCCGTCTGGCACGAGGGCGACACCAGTTCGAGCGCCTCCCAAAGCTCGGGTGCAAGGTGACCGATCGACCGGTCGGGCAGGGCGGGCGGTGTCTCCGGCAGCTTGAGGCGCCCCCGGTGAATCCACGTCGCCGTCAGCCCGCTGGCCTTTGCCCCGCCGATGTCCGCGTACAAGTTGTCTCCGATCATCCAGGCGCGGTGCGGTTCGGCCCCCACGCTCCGCAACGCGTGCCCGAAGACCAGCGGTGACGGCTTTCCTGCGCCGAACTCCCCTTCGATGACGATGACATCGAAGTACCGCGCCAGCCCGAAGCGCTCGACCTTGTCGCGCTGGAGCGCGGCAGGGCCGTTGGTGAGCAACCCGAGGCGAAAGCCCTCCGCGCGGAGCCGCTCCAGCGTCTCGTGCGTGTCGGCGAACGGCTGCAGCCGCGCTCGGTGCTCTTCCCCGTACCGCCGGGAGATGCGTGGTGCCCAGCCGGGGTCGAGCCCTTCTGCGAGCAGCGCCTGGCGGATGACCCGCTCCCTCGCCTCCTCGAGCCGCACGCGCCAGTGGGCTACGGCCCCTTCGTCCCGCCAGAATTCCGTCGCTTCCCGGCGGATGGCTTCCCGCAGCCGCTCCGGCTCGCAGCCGAGCGCCGGGCATGCCTCGGCGAGCACGACGGCCCAGGCCGCCTGCATGGCGGCGTAACCGTCGAGCAGGGTGTCGTCGAGGTCGAAGAAGATGGTCGTCGGGCGTTCCATCCGATCCCAGTTTCGCACAGCGGGTCAGGAGACGGGCGCCGTGCCCGCTTCGAGCAGTCCTTGGTCGTTGCAACCGTTTGCGTCCGGAACGACAATGGTCGCGGAGCCCCAGCACACTCAGCCGGAGCTGCACCGCGATGTTCACTGCGCCCTTTCTCCTCCACGCACCCGACGGGTTCTTCTCCGTCCCCGTTTCCGTCGCCTTCTGGGCGGTCACGGCCGCCGTTCTCGCCATCTCCGTCCGCCAGGCGAACCGAACCCTCGATGAGCGGGCAATCCCCACGCTCGGGGTGTTGGCGGCCTTCATCTTCGCTGCCCAGATGGTGAATTTTCAGGTGGCCGGCGGCACATCGGCCCACCTGCTGGGGGGCGTTCTCGCGGCCGTCCTCCTCGGCCCTTGGGCGGGGAGCATCGTGATGGCCTCCGTCATTGCCGTCCAGGCGCTCGTCTTCCAGGACGGCGGATTGGTCGTCATGGGCGCCAACATCTTCAACATGGGCATAATCGGTACGGTGGGCGGCTACGTGCTCTATCGCGCTGTCGCGAGCCTCGGGCGCGGTTGGCGCTGGCAGCTCGGCGCCGCTGCGGTCGCCGCTTGGTTCGCCGTTGAGGCTGCGGCGGTCGTGACGGCGTTCCAGCTCGCCCTCTCCGACACTAGCCCGCTGGACGTGGCGCTCCCCGCGATGGCAGGTATCCATGCCCTCATCGGACTCGGGGAGGCGGCCATCACCGTCGCGGCGCTGGCGCTCATCGCCTCGGTGCGCCCCGACCTGCTGCAGGAGCGCGAGCGGGCCATCGCCACCGGCGGCGAGGCGCCTCGGGGCGGCATCCGCGGCGCGCTCCGCTCCGGCCCGGCGTGGCTTGCCGCCGGGATTGTCGCGTCCGCCCTCGTCGTGGTCGTGCTGGCGCCCTTCGCTTCGGCCGACCCCGATGGCCTCCAGCGCGTGGCGATCGACAAGGGCTTCGACGCGGTGTCGAAGGCGAACCGTTACGAAATCCTCCCCGGCTACACCATCCCCGGGCTCGGGGGGACGGCTTCGACGGTGTTTTCCGGTCTGGTCGGCGTACTCCTCGTCCTCGCAGTAGTGCTCGCCGGGGCGCGGCTGCTCGCCGCCCGCCGGGCTTCGAGACTCCAGCGCGAGGAGGAGGGCTCGACCGCATGAGCGGTCTCGCCCTTGACCGCTACCTCCCGCGGGAGAGCCCCGTCCATGCCCTTGATGCGCGGGTAAAGTTCCTCGTCGCCGTCGGCTTCATCCTCACCGTCAGCCTGCTGCCGACGGGAGCGTTCGCGGCCCTCGCCGCCGCTTGGGCGGCGGTGGCGCTCGCCTCGGGGGCGGCGAAGCTCGGTCCCTTAAGGCCGTCGCGGAACGCCTTCTTCGCCCTGCCGTTCGTGCTTGCCGCGCTGCCGCTGGTCTTCACCCGCCCGGGCGAAGAGCTGTTCGCCCTGCCGCTCGGCGGGTTCACCCTCCGGGCTACGGCCGAGGGGCTCGTTGCGTTCCTTTCGATCGCGCTCAAGAGCTGGGTAGCCGTGCAGGCGGCGCTCCTCCTCGCCTACACCACCTCCTTCCACGACCTCGTCGACGCGCTCCGGGCGCTCCGGCTGCCGGCAATCTTCGTCACAACAGTTTCCTTCATGTACCGGTACCTGGCCGTTCTCTCCGACGAAGCCTCGCGGATGCTCCGTGCCCGCGCCGCCCGCTCGGCGAGCCGCGGCGGCCGCAGCGGGGGAACCCTCCGCTGGCGCGCCGTTGTCGCCGGCCGGATCGTCGGCGCACTCTTCATCCGCGCTTACGAGCGGAGCGAGCGCGTTTACCAGGCCATGCTCGCCCGCGGGTTCGAGGGCACCATTCGCCCCCGCGCTGCCCGGGCCCTCCGCCGGCGCGAGTGGGCGGTGCTCGGCCTCGCCGCGGTGCTCCTCTCCTCGTTCGAGGCGGCAGCCCATCTCTGGATGCCGTCGGTATGAGCCGGGCCGATTCGTCCGCGATTCGCCCCCCGGAGCCGCCCGACCCGGCCCGTTGGATCGAGGTCGAGCACCTCCACTTCGTCTACCCGAACGGCTTCGAAGCCCTGAAGGGCATCGACCTGGTCATCGCCCGAGGCGAAAAAGTGGCCGTCATCGGACCGAACGGGGCCGGCAAGAGCACGCTCCTCCTCCACCTCAACGGCATCCACCTCCCGTCGCACGGACGGGTTCGCGTCGCCGGCAGCGAGGTCACCCGCGCGACGGCGAAGCGCGTCCGCGCCGAAGTCGGGCTCGTGTTCCAGGACCCTGACGACCAGCTCTTCAGCCCCACCGTCTTCGAAGACGTAGCCTTCGGCCCCATCCACATGGGCCTCCCGCCCGAGGAGGTTCACCGCCGCGTCGAGGCCGCGCTCGCCAAGGTGGGGATGAGCGGCTTCGAACGGCGGGCGCCGTTCCATCTCTCCTTGGGGCAGCGGAAGCGTGTCGCCCTGGCTACGGTCCTCTCGATGGAGCCGAGCGTGCTGGTGCTGGATGAGCCCTCGGCCGGGCTGGACCCCCGCGGGCGCCGCGAGCTCATCGGCCTCCTGCGGACGTTCCACGAAACGCTCATCGCCAGCACCCACGACATGCGGCTCGTGGCCGAAGTGTTCCCTCGGACCGTCATCCTCGACGACGGCCGCATCGCCGCGGATGGCCCCACCGAGCTCATCTTGGCCGACGACGCCCTGCTCGAGGCCCACGGCCTGGAGCGGCCCTGAGGCGCGTCATGCCGCCGGCGCGTTCCGCCGTATCGCCAGCGTCACCTGTTCGCCCTCGAGGTCGTGCGTAACGGCGAAGGCATCGCGCGGCGGATCTCCGGGCAGCAGCTCCGTCGAGAGGGTTTCGGCGGCGATGAACGCGCCGTGCTCGCGCATGACGCGCTCCACGTCTGCCCCGCCCGCGTACCAGGTCGTGATGCGGTCAGTGAGCTCGAGGCCGGCCTCCCGCCGCATGTCCTGGATGCGGCGGATCAGCTCTCGGGCCAGCCCTTCGTCCGCCAGCTCTGGGGTGATGGTCGTGGTGATGGCGACGGTGTACCCCGCTTCCGCCGCCGCGGCGTACCCGTCGGCTTCGTGCAGCTCCAGGATGATGTCCTCCGGTTCCACGGCGCAGCCGGCGAGCTCCAATGTGCGGCCCTGCCGGACGGCGGTTGCCACCTCGTCGGCCGGCATGGCCGCCAACGCCTCGCGGATCGCCGGCAGCGCCGAACCGTACTTCCTGCCGAGCGAGGGCAGGTTCGGCTTCGCGCCGTACCGGACCACCTCCCGCTCGTCTTGGAGGATGCGAAGCGCCTTCGCGTTCAGCTCCTCCAGGATGAGGTGGTCGTGCTTCCGCAGCACCTCGGCTTCAGCGGGTGTGCGCGGCTTCACCGCCACTTCGAAGACCGGTTGACGGACCTTCAGGCGCGCCTTGGCCCGCGCTGCCCGGCCGAGGGAGCAGATCCGCTTGACGAGCTGCGTCTCCGCGTTCAGCCGCTCGTCGATGAGCGAACGATCGGCTTCTGGCCAGGCGGCGAGATGCACGCTGACCGGGGCCTGCGGGTCGAGCGTTCTCACCAGGTTCTGCCATAGCTCTTCGGCGACGAACGGCGTGAAGGGCGCGAGCAGCTTCGCGAGCGTCACGAGTGCGGTGTAGAGAGTGAAGTACGCCGCCTGCTTGTCGCGGTCGTCGGGCCGGACGCCGCGCCAGAACCGCCGCCGGCTCCGCCGCACGTACCAGTTGGAGAGGTCATCCACGAACGCCTCGATGGCCCGGCCAGCAGCCGTGGGGTCGTACGCCTCGAGTTCGCGGGTCACCCGGTCGACGAGCGCGTTCAGCTCGCTCAGGAGCCAGCGGTCGAGCTCCGGAAGGGGGCCGTCGGGCCGCTGCCGTGGGTCGATCCGGTCGATGTTCGCGTACGAAACGAAGAAGCTGTAGGTGTTCCACAGCGTGAGGAGGAAGCGGCGGAGGCACTCCTCGACCAGGGCGGCGCTGAACCGCCGAGGCGACCCGGCCGGCGTGGCGGTGTACATGTACCACCGCACCGCGTCGGCCCCGTGGGCCTCGATGACGTCCCAGGGCTCCACGACGTTGCCCCGGCTTTTCGACATCTTCTGGCCCTTCTCATCGAGGATGTGCCCCAGCACGATGACGTTCCGGAAGGCGATCCCCTCCGGAACTGCCCCCGCGGCGTGGAGAAGCGTGGCCTCGGCGTGCAGGGTGTAGAACCATCCCCGTGTCTGGTCGATGGCTTCGCAGATGAAGTCCGCGGGGAAGTGCCGCAGGAACTCTTCGCGGTGTTCGAAGGGGTAATGCCACTGGGCGTAGGGCATCGCTCCGCTGTCGAACCACGCGTCGGCAACCTCCGGCACGCGGCGCATCTCGCCCCCGCAGGCCTCGCAGCGGAGCGCGATCTCGTCGATGAACGGCCGGTGGAAATCCTCGAGCCGAGCCGCCTTCTCGGTATCGACGGCCCGGGCAACCAGCTCCTCGCGGGAGCCGACGCATGTCTGCGCGCCGCAAGAGGTGCAGAGCCAAAAGGGCAGCGGCGTTCCCCAGTACCGTTCCCGGCTCACCGCCCAATCGACGTTGTTTTCGAGCCAATTGCCGAAACGGCCGTGTTTCACATGCGCCGGATACCAGTTGATGCGCTCGTTGTTGGCGATGAGCGCGTCCTTGTGCCGCGTGGTGCGGATGTACCAGCTCGGCTTCGCGTAGTAGAGGAGCGGCGTGCCGCACCGCCAGCAGAAGGGGTAGGTGTGCCGGATGGTTTCGCTCCGCAGGAGCAGGCCCCGTGCCTTCAGGTCGGCCAGCACGTCCCGGTCGGCGTCCTTCACGAACTTCCCTCCGCCCGGCAGGCCGGCCGCCATGATGCCGCGCGTGTCGACCGGCTGGACGAAGAGGAGCCTTTCGCGCTTGCCGGCTTCGAAGTCCTCAGCGCCGAAGGCCGTCGCCACGTGGACGATGCCGGTGCCGTCTTCGAGCGACACGAACTCCGCCCCGATGACGCGGCGGAGCCCGTCGGTGCTCGCTCCCTCCGGGAGCGGCTGCAGCCGGCCCTCGGCGTCGAAGCGGCGGGCTCGCACGCCGGCATCCTCCGGCCTGTAGAGCGGCTCGTAGCGGAGCCCCACCAGCATCCGGCCCGGCAGGACCATCAGCGGCGCGGGCGCTTCTGGGCCCAGGACGCGTCGGGCGAGCGCTTCGGCTACGACCAGCCGTTCGCCGTCCATCTCGTAGACGCCGTAGGCTGCATCCGGCTTCACCGCCAGGGCCACGTTTCCCGGCAGCGTCCACGGCGTCGTCGTCCAGGCGACGAGGAAGAGACGATCTCCCATCGGCCGGTCTTCCGGATGGCCCCGCTCGAAGAGGGCTTGGTCGGTTACCTGGAACTTCACGAAGACCGAAGGGTCGGGGACGTTCTCTTCGTAGCCCTGGGCTACCTCGTGGTCGCTCAGGCTCGTCCCGCAGCGAGGGCAGTGGGGTGTCGTGCGGTAGTCCTGGTAGATGAGCCCAGCGTCCCAGAGCTGCTTGAAGACCCACCAGCACGACTCGATGTACGAGTTGTGCCACGTGACGTACGGGTTCTCCATATCGGCCCAGAAGCCGATCCGCTCGGAAAGCTTCGTCCAGTCTTCGACGTACCGGCTGACGCTCTCTTTGCACCGCTCGTTGAAGGCGGCGATGCCGTACGCCTCGATTTCAGGCTTCGACTTCAGCCCGAGCTCCTTTTCGATCTCCAGCTCTACGGGGAGGCCGTGCGTGTCCCATCCGCCCTTCCGCGGGACTCGGTACCCCTGCATCGTCTTGAAGCGGGGGATGAGGTCCTTGAATACCCGCGACAGCACGTGGTGGATGCCGGGCCGGTTGTTCGCTGTCGGCGGGCCCTCGTAGAAGACGAAGAGCCGGTCGGCCGGGCGCTCCTCGACGCTCCGGCGAAAGATCTCCTCCCGCCGCCAGAACTCCAGAATCCGCTCTTCCAGCTCGGGAAAGCGGACTTTCGGGTCGACGGGCCTGAACATTGCAGCCTCCCCAAGCGGGTGTTTCGATACCAAAGGACCGCACGCCTGCGCGGGACGTACGTAGGAAATGGTGATGGCTCCGCGCCTTGACGGCCACCGCCCGCGGCCACTGCTGCGCCGCGGGGTTCTGCTCCATCGTATCGCGCTGGCAGCGCTGCTCGCGGCTGCGCTCGCTGCTGCTGCCTGTGCCCGAAGCGACCGCGAGCCGCAGGCGCCAACCCCTCCGGCGGGCACCCCGACCGTCGCCGTCGCGACTCCCACGGGCACGCCCGAAGCGTCGCCGGCTGAGGTGCGCGTGGCCTACCTCAACCTGATGAGCCCGATTGTGGTCGACGTAACCGACCCGGTCGCGGGCGAAACGTTCGCCGAGCGGTTGGGGATGGTCATCGAGGCCGCCCGAGCTGTCCAGCCCGACATCTTCGCCGTCAGCGAGGCCACCTGGACGAAGGAGCACGGCTCCGCCTGGGCGAAGCTCGCCGCGGGTCTCGCCATGGAGGGGTCGTCGTTCGCCCGGGCAACGCCCTGGTTCCCCGGCCAGAGCGAGGAGGAAAGCGACGCCCTCCGCGACCTCGTGGGCTTCGAAGAAGGAGAGTACCTCCTCGTCCGCAGCCCCTACGCCATCCTCCGCTCCGAGCGGAAGACCCTGAACCCCCGCGTCTCCGAAGCCGAGGCCCGCGCTGCCCTCCACGTGGTGGTCCGCGGGCCGGGGAGCTTGGGGGAGATCGACGTGTACGTCGCGCGTCTCGCCGGAAACGAAGAGACGCGCATTGCCCAGGCCCGCGACCTCCTCATCTGGGTGGAGCTGACGCGGGGACGAGGGCTCGTCGTCCTCTTCCTGGGCCTCGAGTCGCCTCCCGATAGCCCCGTGGCCCGCCTCTTCGCCGAGCGCGGCTATCTCGATGTTGCCGCACCGTTCGGCGCTCTCCCGACCTGCTGCCGCCCCACGGTCCTCTCGGATGCGCCACAGCCGCCGCTTCCGGTTCGGACCGATTACATCTTCACCAACGGCTGGCCTGCCTCTTCAGTCGTCACTTTCGCCGAGGGCCCGCGTGTGCTCGAAGGGGGCAAGCTGCTCTACGCCAGCGACCATGCCGGGCTAGCGGCCGCCATCCCGGTGCCCGAGTCCGCGAGGGCAGAGGCGGGTACGGAAGCAACGTCAACGCCAGGCCCGTAAGAGGGCCGCTATCGTTTCCGGCGCCACAGGGCTTTCGGCGGGGACAGTCACGACGACACGGGTATCTTCGAGGTCGGCCTCGGCGCGGCGGCCGTTGGGGAAGACCTCTGCTCCAGCCAGGCTGCCCGCAGCAATGGCGAACGCCGGCGCCTCGAAGCGCGCCCCAGGGTCGATGACACCTCCCTTCGCGACCGGCACGTTGGTGGTCCAGAACTCGAGAAGGTAGCCGTCGGCCGGCCGGCCTTGCCCCAGCTCCACCCGCCGCAGCGCGGCCAGCCCCCGGTAGCCGACCAGCACCTCGGGCGCCGGCACTCCCAGGACGATGTTGCGGCGGACGGCCGCCCGCAGGCCCGCGACGGGGAACGGCGCGTCCGGTGAGGCGGCGCTCAGCGGGATGGCGAGCAGCGGCAGCGGGGGTGCCCTACTCCTCAGCCGATTGCGGATGGCCAGCTCTTCTGGTGTCAGCGTCCCCAGCGGCCCGCCGAAGAGCCGGGCGACGTCGTCGAGCGTCTCCTCCGCTGCGGGCTGATAGAGGAAGTAGGCCGCGCTCGAACCGACGAGTTCGAGCGCCGCGCTCGATGGCGTCGGGCTTCCTGCGGGCGGCGACGTGGCGTGCGCGGGCGTTTCCGTCGGCCGCTCTCCGCCGCTGTCCCCGCATGACGAAAGGACGAGCGCGCCGGCGGCGAAGACGAGGGCGAAGGCGCAGGCTGCCCGCATGGGCGCCTCCTTCCCGAACCCCGCCGAGATCAGCCTGCCGCACCAAGAGCTGGTGCGCCAGACGCCCTCACATCTCCTGGAGGGAGTACTCGCCCACGCTCAGCGTCACGCCGAGGGCCATGATGGCGAGCGTGATGAGGAGCGTCAGCATGCTCAGCATCATCGAAAGCCGCCGCAGCCGGGCAAGCTCTTCTTCGGCCACCCGCTCGCCGTTCGCCTGCCGTTCCAAGAGGTCGATTTGCCGCGGCCCGATGGAGAAGATGTGGAAGCCCACCAACGCCAGCATCACCAGCAGGAGCCCCATCTTGATGGTGAAGACCCAACCGTAGCGCAGGTCGAGGAATCCCACGTCGTCGCCCACACCCCAGTAGTCGCGCCAGGTGGAGATGAGGTACGTGCCCGCGATGAGGATAAGGCCGAGTCCCACGCCGCCGATGTAACCGAACCGTCGCGTGATCGTCCGCATCGCCTGCACCCGCGTGCGCACGTCGGCGATCCCCCGTGAGGCCGGCACCCAGGCGAAGGCGAGGAAGAACTGCGGCCCCACCCACAGGGCGACGCCGAGGACGTGGAGCCAGACCATGAGGATCCGGATTCCGTTTTCCATCGCTCCCTCTCGCGCGCTGTGACGCGCCGTTCGAGAGGTTACGATACAGGGAGATGTTCGATTCGATCGAAGACGTCCGCCGCCTCCTGGCCGGCCAGAACTACTTCGCCGACCGCGAAATCGCTACGGTCGTCTTCCTTGCAGCGAAGCTGCAGAAGCCCATCTTCCTCGAGGGGGAAGCCGGCGTCGGCAAGACCGAAATCGCCAAGGCTCTGGCTGCGGCGATGGGCTCGCCCCTCATCCGCCTGCAGTGCTACGAAGGGCTCGACGCCCACCACGCGCTGTACGAATGGAACTACGCCAAGCAGCTCCTCCGCATCAAGCTCGCTGAGGCGGGCGGGGAGGATGCGCACGCGGTCGAACGGGAACTCTTCAGCCGTGACTACCTCATCCCGCGGCCGCTCCTCCAGGCCCTTCTCGCTGACGGCCCGAACCCGCCCGTTCTCCTCATCGACGAAGTCGACCGGGCCGACGAGGAATTCGAAGCGTTCCTCCTCGAAATCCTCGCCGACTTCCAAATTTCCATTCCCGAGCTCGGCACGATCCGCGCCCATCGCCCGCCCTTCGTTGTCCTGACGAGCAACCGCACTCGCGAGATTCATGATGCCCTGAAGCGCCGCTGCCTCTACCTCTGGATCGGGTACCCCAGCTTCGAGCGCGAGCTCGCCATCGTCCGGGCGAAGGTTCCTGGGATCGATGAGCGATTAGCGGCGCAGCTCTGCGCCTTCATGCAGCGCCTCCGCCAGGAGGACTTCTACAAGAAGCCGGGCGTTGCCGAGACCATCGACTGGGGCATGGCCTTGGTCGCCCTCCACCGCGACGCGCTCGACGAGGAGACGATCGAGGCCACGCTTGGCTGCATCTTCAAGTACGCCGAAGACGTCGAGGCCTTCCGGCGCCGCGGCCTCTGGCAGCGCTTCCTCGCCGAGCTTCCTCAGCACGCCTGAGGGGCCGCAGGCGCGCACGCGCCCGTTTGCTACGCTAACTACGAGGGCAATCTCTCGCGGAGGTGCTCCGTTCGCGTACCGACCGCCCGATCACCCCTTCCTCGAGCGGCTCTCGCAGCAGGTACTGTTCGCGGCGGGTCCCATTGGCTCGTCGATCCTCGCCCTGCGCCCTCCGCCGAACTACGGCGGGAAGGACGGCTGTAACGAATACCTCGTCGTCTCCGACCCCGAAGCTGTCGCCCGCATCCAGCGCAGCTTCTACGCCGTCGGCTGCGATGCCGTCGACAGCGTCAGCTTCGGAGCGAACCGCGTCGTCCTCGCGGAGTATGGTCTCGAAGACCGTGTTCGTGAGCTGAACCGCCTCGCGGCGCAGCAGATCGGCAAGGTGCGCGACGAATTCTCGACCCCGGAATGGCCCCGGTACAGCTTCGGGACGATGGGGCCCGGGACGAAGCTGCCCTCTCTTGGCCACATCACCTGGGACGAGCTCGTGCCGAGCTACCGGGAGCAGGCCATCGGGCTCATCGAGGGCGGCATTGACGTTCTCAAGGTCGAAACCTGCCAGGACCTCCTCCAGACGAAAGCGGCGCTGGCGGGCATCGCCGAGGCCTTCGACCACTTGAAGGTCAGGCTGCCCGTCATCGTCTCCGTCACCATCGAGACGACTGGGACGATGCTCCTCGGCTCGGATATCGCTTGCGCCCTCACCGTGCTGGAGGCGCTCGACCTCGTCGACGTCATCGGCATCAACTGTGCCACCGGCCCTGAGCAGATGGTGGAGCACGTCCGCTACCTCGCCGAACACTGCCGGCGCCCGGTCTTCGTGGGCCCGAACGCCGGCCTCCCCCAGATCGTGGACGGGCAGGCATGCTACCCCCTCTCACCGGAGGAGTTCGCCCGGTACCAGCGCATCTTTGTGGAGGAGTTCGGCACGAACATCGCGGCCGGCTGTTGCGGCACGACGCCCGCCCACTTCGAAGCCGCGATCCGCGCCATCGGGCGCCGGCCGCCGAAGCCGCGCTCGCCGGTGTACGAACCGGCCTGCGCTTCGCTCTACACGAGCGTCCCCTTCCGTCAGGAGGCTTCAGTGCTGGTGGTGGGCGAGCGGATGAATGCCACCGGCTCGAAGGCATTCCGCGAGCGCCTGCTCGCCGGCGACCTGGATGGCATGGTCGCTCTCGCCCGCGAGCAGGCTGCTGAAGGCGCGCACGTCCTCGACGTGATGGTCGACTACGTCGGCCGGGACGGCGTCGCCGACATGGAACGGCTCGTGAGTGTCTTGCGCACGCAGACCACGCTGCCGCTGGTTTTCGACTCCACGGAGCCGCCCGTAATCGAGGCGGCGCTGAAGCTGTACGGCGGCAAGGCGATCGTGAACTCCATCAACCTGGAGGACGGCGGCGCGAAACTCCACCGCCTGCTGCCCGTTATCAAGCGGCACGGCGCCGCCGCCGTTGCCCTCGTCATCGACGAGGAGGGCCAGGCGCGCACCGCGGAATGGAAGCTCCGTGTGGCCCGCCGCATTTGGGACATCGCCGTCAACCAGTACGGCATGGAGCCCAGCGACCTCCTCTTCGACATGCTCACCTTCCCCATCGGCACGGGGCAGGAGGAGGTCCGCCGCGATGCCCTCGAAACCCTCGAGGCCATCCGCGCCTTCAAGCTCGAACACCCCGAATCCCTCACCATCCTAGGGGTGTCGAACGTGTCCTTCGGGCTGAAGCCGGCCGCCCGTCGCGTGCTCAACTCCGTCTTCCTCCACGAGGCTCGTCGCGCAGGCCTCGACGCGGCCATCGTCAATGCCCGCCAGATTCTGCCCCTCAACCGCATCCCCGAGGAACAGGTCGAAGCGGCGCTCGACCTCATCTACGACCGGCGGCGGCCGCCTAGTCCGGAGGAGCCCGAAGGCTACGACCCCCTCGTCCGGTTCATGTCCCTCTTCGAAGGCGTCGAGACTGAGCGCCTCGAACGGGTCGATCGGAGCTCCCTCCCCGTCGAGGAGCGGCTGAAGCAGCGCATCATCGACGGCGACCGTCGCGGCCTCGAAGCCGACCTCGAGGAAGCTCTCCAGCGGTACGACCCGCTCGCCATCATCAACGACATCCTCCTCGAGGGGATGAAAGTCGTCGGCGACCTCTTCGGCGCCGGCAAGATGCAGCTTCCCTTCGTCCTTCAGAGCGCCGAAACGATGAAGGCTGCTGTCGCGTACCTTCAGCCGCGTATGGAGCGCGTCGAGGGGCAGTCGAAAGGCAAAATCGTCCTCGCCACCGTCAAAGGGGACGTCCACGATATCGGAAAGAATCTAGTCGACATTATCCTGTCGAATAACGGATATACGGTGTACAACCTCGGCATCAAGCAGCCGATCCAGAACATCATCGAGAAGGCGCTCGAAGTCGATGCCGACGCCATCGGCCTCAGCGGGCTGCTGGTGAAGAGCACCATCGTCATGCGGGAAGACCTGGAGGAGCTGAATGCGCGCGAGCTCTTCCACTTCCCGGTGCTGCTCGGGGGGGCCGCCCTCACGCGCAAGTACGTCGAAGAGGAGCTGCGCCGGGTGTACAAAGGGCAGGTGTTCTACTGCCAGGACGCCTTCGAGGGGCTCCAGACCCTCGACCGGTTGCTTGGTAGCCGCGGCGAGGGAGAGCCGCCCAGCTCGCCGCCGAAGTCAACCGCGGCGCGAGAGCGGGAGCCCGAAGATTCGGGGTATGAACCCGTGCGCCTGACCGGCCCCGGCGCGGTGCTCCCGCCCGAGGCGTTCGAGTACGCCCGCAGTAACGTCCGCCGCGGCGTCCCCGTACCGAAGCCTCCCTTCTGGGGCGTTCGCGTCGTGAAGGGTATCCCGCTGCGGGAAATCTACCCCTACATCAACGAGGTGGCGCTCTTTCGGGGCCAATGGCAGTACCAGAAGGGGAACCGCACCGACGAGGAGTACCAACGGTTCATCGAAGAGGAGGTGCGCCCCATCTTCCGCCGCTGGCAGGAGCGGGCCATCGCCGAGGGACTCCTCATCCCCCAGGTGGTGTACGGCTACTTCATGTGCCAGGCCGACAAGAACGATCTCGTCGTCTGGCCGAGGGTGGAGGACGGGCGTCCGGCGGGCGAGCCGGTGCGATTCCACTTCCCCCGGCAGCCCACCGGTCGGCGGCTCTGCATCGCCGACTTTTTCCGCGATGTCGAGAGCGGCGAGTACGATACCGTCGCCTTCACGCTGGTAACTGTCGGCCCCCGGGCGAGCGAGTTCGCCCGCGAGCTCTTCGAACGGAATGAGTACCGGGATTACCTCCACTGGCACGGCTTCGCCGTCGAAACGGCGGAGGCGCTGGCCGAGTACTGGCATAAACGCGTCCGCGAGGAGCTGGGCATCGCAGGCAAGGATAAGCCGACCATCAGGGAGCTCTTCGCCCAGGGGTACCAGGGGGCGCGGTATTCGTTCGGCTACCCCGCGTGTCCCGATTTGGAGGAGCAGGCAAAGATTGCCCAGCTCCTCGACCCCTCGCGGATCGGCGTCGAGCTGAGCGAGACGTTCCAGTGGCACCCCGAGCAGACCACGAGCGCGATCATCGTCCACCACCCGGAGGCGCGGTACTTCGTCATCCGCTGACCTTCCGCCGGCGCTGCCCAGCCGCTACCCTTCGTTGCCATGGGACTCCTCGAAGGCAAGAAGGCCCTCATCTTCGGCGTCGCCAACGACCACTCCATCGCCTGGGGCATCGCCCAGGCCTTCCACCGCGAAGGCGCCGAGCTAGGCTTTGCCTACACTGTCGAGGCGCTCGAAAAGCGCGTCGTGCCGCTCGCCCAGAGCCTCGGCGCCGATTTCGTCCGTTACTGTGACATCCGTTCCGACCAGTCTATCGCCGAAACGTTCGCCGCCGCGGCCGAGCGTTTTGGCCGCTGCGATATCCTCATCCACTCCATCGCCTACGCGCCGCAGGAGGACCTCCGCGCCCGCTTCGTCGAGACGAGCCGCGATGGCTTCCTGTTGGCGCACGACATCTCGGTCTATTCGCTCATCGCCCTCACGCGCGCCGCGCGCCCGCTCATGGACGGCGGCGGCTCGGTGCTCACCCTCACGTACTACGGGGCGGTGAAGGTGGTCCCGAAGTACAAGGTGATGGGCGTTGCCAAGGCCGCGCTCGAGGCCACCGTGCGGTACCTTGCCGAGGACCTCGGCCCCGAAGGAATCCGGGTGAACGCCATCAGCGCTGGCCCCATCCGCACCCTCGCCGCCAGCGGGATCTCCGGGTTCCGCACCTTCCAGAAGGCCTTCGCGACTGTGGCTCCTCTTCGGCGGCAGGTCACCATCCACGATGTCGGTAACGCTGCCGTCTTCCTCTGCAGCGATGCCGCTTCGGCCATCACCGGCGAAATCCTCTACGTCGACGCCGGGTACAACATCATGGGCATGCCGCCGCTCGACGAGGAGTGACCTCCCCGTTCGCGCGCATGGAACCGTACGACCGCTCCCGCCGCGCCGAGGGACTCTGGCAGGTGGTGGCGGCCGTCTTGGACGAGCACGGCTTCCCGTTCGGCGCTTTCGGTTACGATGCCGACTTCCGCGAACCGGAGCAGTGGTATCCGTCGCTCGGGGAAGGATGGCGGTCGTCGTGGAAGGGGCGGGCGCACGTCTCTGCGTCGCCGTCGAGGGGTCCCTAGGGGCGTCTTCGAACTGCACGGTTTTTTACGCGCTCGCCGGGGCTCGCCGACGAGGTATCTCCGAGGCTCTCGTCCGCTGGCCGGTCGCCCGCGCGCGGGAGCTTGGGGGCGTCGAACTCCTCGCCTACTTGGACATCCCCTTTACCGATGCGCATCTCTCGTAAGAGCGCCTCGCGGAGGCGAGGTCGAAGCGAAAGCCCCATGCACTGCTGCGCCACGGGTCGGTCGCGTACTGGAAGCGGAAACGCCGAAAACCGCTCAGTCGCAGGCTGCGCCACCCACGGCGATCGTGTGCGAAGCGAAGAGTGGGTCGCGGTCGGCGAAGTAGAGCACGATGTGTACTTGGTTGCAGCCTGGGGCGTCGAAGACGATCGTCGCCGAGCTCTCACCTGCGTCCAGGAACTCTCCACCGCTCGCGCTCCACTGCGCTTGCAAGAACGCCGTCCCGTCGAGCCCCGTTGAGGCGTTCGCGAGCGTGACCGGTTCGCCCACCTCGGCCGATGCCGGTCCCGAAATGCGTGCTTGCGGGTCAGCCGGCGTCGGCGTGGCGGTCGGCGTCGACGTGGGTGCGGGTGTCGGCGTGGGCGGAACGGGGGTCGGCGTCGCGGTTGCCGGCACGCGCGTCGGGGGCTGCGCCGTGGGCGAGGTCGCGCCGGTGGCGGTTGCGGCGGCTCCCGCTGGCCGGGGCGTCGGCGTCGAAGTCGCGGTCGCCGTCGGCGAAGCTGGACCGGGCGTGCGTTCCCCTGCGACCTGGTGCGTCGGGGCCGGCGTCTCGCTGCCGCTCCTGGAAGCCGGTGGCGACGAGTCGCCGTTGCCCGCGAGGAACGAGGCCCCCACCAACGCCAGCCCGCCGGCTACGAGCAAGCCCCCGAGCAAGGTGAGCATGGTGTTCACCCGCTCACCGCCACGACCACCCTGAGGCAGGTAGCCGGTCTCCCGCGCGAACTCGACGACCGCCCGCTCGAACCGTTCCGGGGATTCCAGGTTTGCAGCATGCCCGGCTCCCTCCAGCGTGACGGCTCGCGCGAGGCCTGGCGGCAGCGCCTTGAGGAGCCTCGGAGCGTTTTCGACGAATTCGGTGTCCCGGTCGCCGATGACTACCAACACCGGCACCTGCAGCTCGCGCAGCCGCTCGACGGCGTTGACGTTCGCCACGAGCTCGGTGGCGGTGTGCGCGATACTCTGGGGCGTCAACCGATCGAAGTCCTCGGTGAGGAGCTGCTTCGCGCGCTCGGGGAGGCGTCGTGAATGCGCAGGGTACAGCCGCGTCGACTTCAGGAACGCCGTCCCTTCGCGGCGAACCCGCTGCGCGAGGGCTTCGAGGTTGGCACGCGCCTCCGCGCGCCAGGCTGCATCGCCGGCGGCAGAGTTCGAGTTGACCACGATGACGCCGGCCGTCCTCTCCGGATGTTCGAGGGCGAAGAGGAGCGCGAGCGCCCCGCCCAGGGAGTGGCCGCAGAGGAGGACCCGCTCATAGCCCAGCGCGTCGAACAGACCGAGGAGGCGTTCCAGCGCCCGCTCCGGCCGATAGGCAGCGGGGTCGTCGGGCGCGTCGGAGTCGCCATGGCCGAGGAGCTCCACCGTCGTGACCTCGAAGTGCTGCCGGAGTCCCTCGATGTTCTCGGAGAAGGAGGCGCTGCTGGCCGTGAAGCCGTGAAGGAGGACGATGGGAGGCCCCTCGGCCGCGCCCCGAAAGACGAAGTAGGCAATCCGTTCGCCGGGCGGGCCGAACAGTGGCATGTGCCGAATGTAGTCTGCCCCGTGACTTCGCGAAAGCGCCGCCGCGGCTGTACCGTTCGCTCGGCTACGATGGTCCCCATGGACCTCGACTTCGCCCTCGTGGCCGACTACGCCGAAGTCATCGCCGGCAAGCTCTACCTCATGGGCGGCGGCTGGGACACGCTCCACGTTCCGAACGTCCCCGCCGCAGTCCGTTTCGCGGTCGCCCTGGGCGTCCGCATCGAATGGGAAGAGACCAACCGTCAGGTGCCCATCCGCGTCACCGTCGAAGACGACGACGGCGCGCCTTATGCGCGCGCCGAGGGATCGGTATCCGTCGGCCGGCCGCCCGACTTGCCGCCGGGCAGCCCGCAGGTCGCGAAGCTGGCGCTCGTCCTGGGAGTCTCCTTGCCCCAGTACGGCGGGTATCGGGTGCTCGTTACTGCCGGCGAAGGCGAAACCGAGCGGACGCGCTCGCTGCCGTTCCGGCTGGTTCGCGCCCCTACGGTGTGACTTCGAACGCCCAGCTCACCAGCTGGCGGGGCGGCTCGTTCAGGTTGAACGGGTTCTGCACCGCCACCGCCGCCTCGTGGACCCCCAGCGGCAAGCCCTCTGGCGGCTGGTAGCACGCCGTCCCTTCCTGGGAATCCAACGTCGAGAGGTACCACACCAGTCGGTCCGTCACCTCCACGCCGTCGACAGCCATCCGGAACCAGAGGGTTCGTTCCGGTAGCCCGTCGAAGCTGGCTCGAACGCAGACGCCTCGCGGTGCCTGGAGGCCGTCGCTGCGAGTCTCGGCCTGCGAGACACGCGAAGCGTGAGCCGGACTCACCTCGAGGACGTTCCCACCGAGCGAAGGAGGAGGCCCGAACGGATCCTGCGGCGGGGTCGGCGACGGCGTTTCGCCGCCTGCTGACCCTCCGCAAGCCCCGAGGACCGCCGCAGCGGCGGCGGCACTGGCGACGAAGAGAATCCACCGTCGCACGTCGCGCAGGCTACCATCCGCCGACGCTTCGAGCGATGCAATGCCGCTGGTCCCTTCGCGCTCCCATCGCCGGCGAGGAGGGATGAGCCGGGCATGCTCGAACGGTGGCTGCCGTGGCTGAAGCCTGTGCCCGGATTCGGGCCTGCCAAACTGCATGCCCGAGCGTCCGCCCGCGAGCAGCGCGCCCTCGAGCGGCTCCGGCTCGCTCTTGCCGCTCTCGGTCCGGCGAACCCGCCCCAGCTCATCCGCGGCAAATCCCGTGAGGAGCTCGAGGCCAGCTGCGAGGTATCGGGCAGGGGGCTGACGGATGGGCTCCCTCGACCCCAGGCGGATCGGGGAGACCGAGGTGAGCTGCGAAGCGGTCCGCACTCTCGCCAAACGCGTCCGCGGCGCATCAGTCGCCGCAGAGCGGGTGCAGGCGTGGGCTCCACTCTGAACCGCTGATCCCCCGCGAGCCCCTTCGAGAAGATTCGCAGCCGAGCGATTCGCCGTGACGATTGACCGGCCCCGTCGCCGCTGCGACACTCCCACCTCGTGGACGCCGCGAACGAGCCGATTCGCCCGGCGCAGGCATGACCGTCCGTCGCCCGATTCGCCGGCGCCTGATGGGCACGCACGTAGCCACCGTGCGGGCTCCGCGCCCCGCGCGGGCCGTGGGAAGCGGGTCGGTACAGTTTCTGCTCGGCTTCGGCAGCATCCTCGGCGTGGGAACGCTGCTCCTCTCGCTCCCTGTGGCCACCGAATCCGGACGAGCCACTCCCGTACTCGATGCGCTCTTCACCGCCACATCGGCCCTCTGCGTCACTGGCCTGGTGGTGGTCGACACCCAGGCCCACTGGAACTTCTTCGGCGAGGCCGTGATCCTCGCCCTCATCCAAATCGGCGGGCTGGGCTACATGGCCGGCGCGAGCGTGGTGCTCTGGATCATCGGCGGCCGGCTGGGTGTGCGTGACCAGTACATGCTCCGCCTCTACTACGGCGCCCCGACGATGGGCGAAACGTTGACGTTCGTCCGCCGCGTGGTGCTCTACGCGGTCGGGTTCGAAGCGGTGGGTGCGCTCGTCCTCTTCCTCGCCTTCGGCGTGGCCGGCGTGGGATGGGCCCGCTCCGTTTGGTGGGGCTTCTTCCACGCCGTTTCGGCGTTCAACAACGCCGGCTTCAACGTAACCGGCGTCGACCTCATCCCCTTCGCCGACGTCCCGTACGTCATCATCCCTCACGCCATCCTCATCGTCTTCGGCGGGTTGGGCGCGGTACCTGTCCTGACGGCGCTCCAGCGCCGGTCTTGGCGCCGCCTCAACCTCGACTCGCGGCTCATCTTCGTGACGTCGGCCTGCCTCATCCTGGGCGGTACTGCCTTCATCGCCGCGGCGGAGTGGCGGAACGAGGCGACGCTCGCCGCTCTCTCGCCGTGGCACCGCATCAGTGTCGCCTTCTTCCAGGCGGTCACGCCTCGAACGGCCGGCTTTTCGGCCATCGACCTCGGCAAGGCGAGCGAAGAGTCGCTCTTCTTCATCGTCGGCCTCATGTTCATCGGTGGCGCGGCCGGGTCGACCGCCGGCGGCATCAAGGTCGGAACGTTGGCGATCCTCATCGCCGCGGTGGTGGCGGTGCTGTTGGGCCGGGACGAGGTGTCCGCTTTCGGCCGGCGCGTCCACCGAGGGGTCATCCTGCAGGCGCTCGCCATCGTGGTGAGCTTCCTTGTCATGCTGTTCGTGCTCACCGTGGCGCTGCTGGCCACCACAGATTTCGACTCCCTAGCCACGCTCTTCGAAGTCCAGAGCGCGATGGGCACCGTGGGGCTTTCGACGGGCATCACCCCCTCGGTGGGCGCGGCGGGAAAGATCATCCTCATCATCGGGATGCTCTTCGGACGCTTCGGGCCCCTGGTGATGGTCCTCGAAATGACGCGGGTCCGCCGGAAATCGATCTTCCGCCTGCCGGAAGATAGCATTCGGCTCGGATAAGGAGTTCCCATGGATGTCGCCATCCTTGGCCTCGGGCGCTTCGGCACCCAGCTCGCCCGGGAGCTCGTTCGCCTCGGCGTGCAGGTCCTCGCGGTCGATCGCGACGAGGGGCGGGTCAACGAGGTGGTCGAAGAGGTCTTCCTCGCTGCCCAGGGGAACGTCGCGGACGTCGAGTTTCTGGAGTCGTTGGGTCTCCACAGCTACGACTCCGTGGTCGTCGCCATCGGCAACGACGTTGCGACGAGCGTCCTCGTAACCCTCACGCTGAAGCAGCACCTCCGCCACCGGCACGTGGTCGCCAAGGCCCGCGACGACCAGCACACCCGGGCGTTGGAGCTGGCCGGGGCGGATGTCGTTACGAATCCGGAGAAGGAGGCGGCCATTCGCTTGGCCCATACCCTCGGCGCCCGGACCGTGAGCGACTACATGGCCCTGGTGGGCGACTACGGCCTCGCGCGAGTCCGCGCGCCCGTCAGCGCGCACGGCCACACGCTCGAAGAGCTGGACATCGGCAGGCGGTACAAGGTTTTCCTGGTGGCCCGCATCCGGGGCGACAAGGTGAGCTTCAACCCAGCGCTAGACGAGGTGGTCCAACCTGGCGATGCCTGGATCGTCGCGGGTCGGGACGCCGACATCCGCGAGCTGCAGCGCTAGGCCCTCTCGACACGCTCCGCTCTTTGGGGCAGCCTTGCCGCACAACCTCCGGGAGGGATGCGTCATGGCGGCTGAGTTCATGCCCGCCGTCGCCGCGCTGCTCTTCGAGCAGGCGCCCGACGGCATCATCTTCGCCGACCGCGAGGGCATCATCCGCGCCTGGAACGCCGCTGCCGAGCGAATCTTCGGCTTCCGACGGGAGCACGCCGTGGGCCAGAGCCTCGACCTCATCATCCCCGAGCAGTTCCGGGATGCGCACTGGCGGGGTTACCGCCGGGCCATCGATGAGGCCTCCACCAGGTACGAGGGCCGGCACATGCCCACCCGCTCCCATCGGGCCGACGGCTCCACCCTCTATGTGGAGCTCAGTTTCGCCATCGTCACCGAAGGCGGCCGTGCCATCGGCGCATTGGCTCACGTCCGGGATATCACCGAGCGGTTCCAGCAGGAGCGCGAGAACCGAAAGCGATTGCAGGAGCTGGAACGGCGCTTGGAAGCGCTGCAAACGGGATGACGATCACGTGCTCCGCAGCGCCTTCAGCGCCTCGTTGACCGCCAGGGGCACGGTCTCCTCGGGAAACGGCTTCGTGAGCGCTTCGACCACAGGCGTCAGCGTCGGCGTAACGAGCGAACGCAGCACGTTGTGCGCCCCTTCACGGAACCAGGGAGACTCCACCCGTTGGAGGAGGCGCTCCAGCAGGGGTATCACCGCTGCTTCGCGCAGTTCGATGAGCGCCACGGCCGCCAGCCAGCGAACCCCGCCATCCTTGTCTTCCAGCGCATCCAGCAGTGCGGGAATGGCTGACGGGTCCCGCAGGGCCGCCAGCTCGCGGCAGGCCCGGGCCCGTTCGGTCTCGCTGCCGTTCCGCAGCCGCTCGATGAGCTGCTCGCTGGTGCGCGGCTCCGACCGTTCGCTCGTCACAAGCGCCTCCTCGCACGAAGGTGTATGGCATGTGCCCCTAACCCTGCCACGATGGCCGCCCTGCTGCCAAGCGCCAATCGACACCGAACGGGTTCCCCGTTTGGGCCCCCGAACCTCAGGTCGAGCAGATGCGGCACTCGCCCGTGAACTCTGCGTGTGCGACAGCGCGTTCGCCGGCTACGAACGAGGGCACCCGCCCCAGCTCCAGCACCTGCTCGCCTCGGCACCCGTAGCGGAAGACCGTGATCCCCTTGCAGCCCAGCTCGTAGGCCAGCCTGAAGACCTCGCGAACGGCCTCCACCGGGGCGTTGGAGGGCAGGTTCACCGTCTTCGAAACGGCGTTGTCCGTGTGCCGCTGGAAGGCGGCTTGCATCCGGACGTGCCAGGCCGGCTCCAAGTCGAGCGCGACCGGGAAGAGCCGACGGATACGCTCGGGTACCTCCTCGACCTCCCGCACGGAGCCGGTGGCTTCCACTCGCTTCAGCACGGCCTCCGGGTCGAGACCTTCGCGGCGGAGCGCCCGGACGAAGAGCCGGTTGACTTCGGGGAGGTCCTCTCCGCCGAGCACGGTACGGTGATAGGCCAGGGCGAAGAGCGGCTCGATGCCGCTCGAGGTCCCCGCGATGATGCTAATGGTCCCGGTCGGCGCGACGGTGGTCACCGTCGCGTTGCGCAGCGGCGGTAGGCCCCTCGCCTTCCACACGCTCCGCTCGAAGTTCGGGAAAGGGCCACGCTCCCTCGCGAGCATTGCCGATGCCTCCCGAGCTCCCTGGGCGATGCGCTCCATGAGGCGCTCGGCAAACGAGAGCGCCTCCTCCGAGTCGTACGGGATGCCGAGCTCGACCAGGGCATCGGCGAAACCCATCACGCCCAAGCCGACCTTGCGGTTCGCCTTCGTCATCTCCGCGATGGCTGGGAGGGGGAAACGGTTCACTTCGATCACGTCGTCGAGGAAGCGCACGGCTAGCTGCACGAGCTCATCGAGCCGCTGCCAGTCGAAGGCGCCCCCTTCCGCCAGCCGGGCGAGGTTGATGGAGCCGAGGTTGCAAGATTCGTAGGGGAGGAGCGGCTGTTCGCCGCAGGGATTGGTGGCCTCGATTCGCCCGGCCTCCGGCGTCGGGTTGTGTCGGTTCACCTCATCGATGAAGAGCAGCCCCGGGTCGCCGTTCCGCCACGCCGCCTGACAGATGAGCTCCCACAGCTCGCGGGCGTGGACCGTCCTCACCCGCTCGCCGGTGCGGGGGTTGACGAGCGGGAACTCCGTCCCTCGTTCGATTGCCTCCATGAAGGCGTCGCTCACGGCCACGGAGAGGTTGAAGTTCGTCAGCGCCGTCCGGTCGTCCTTCACGGTGACGAAGGTCTCGATGTCCGGGTGTTCGACGGCGAGGACGCCCATGTTCGCCCCGCGGCGGCGTCCGCCCTGCTTGATGACGTCGGTGGCGACGTCGAACACGCGCATGAAGGAGACCGGACCAGACGCCACGCCACCCGTCTCCGCCACCACGTCGCCCGCCGGCCGGAGGCGGGAGAAGGAAAACCCCGTTCCGCCGCCCGTCTGATGGATGATCGCCATCTCGGCTACGGCGCCGAAGATGCCGGGGATGCTGTCGGGCACGGGGAGGACGAAGCAGGCCGAAAGCTGGCCGATGGCGGTACCGGCGTTCATCAGCGTCGGAGAGTTGGGGAGGAACCACCGGCCGGCCATCGCCTCATAGAAGGCGGCCTCCCAGCGGGTGCGCTCCTGAGGGCGGAAGCGCTCCTCGGCCAGGGCGACGGTAGCCGCCACCCGGCGGAAGAGCTCCTCCGGTGTCTCGATGACCCGGCCCGCAGCGTCCTTCCGCAGGTAGCGGTGGCGGAGCACCGCGAGGGCGTTCGGCGTCAGCCCGAGGTCATCCATCGGCTCCATCCTCGCCCTGGCAGAGGCGGCCCTGCAAGCGTTTGACCTCGTGGCCGACCGAACCGTGGCGACGCGGCCGGCGGACCCCACTGGGGTCCCACTGGGAGCGACGGGCCGTTTGGCGTCATGAACGGGGGCCAGTCGGTCCTCCGAAGCCCGGAAACGCGAGCTACGCTCTCGATTGGAATCACGCAAGAAAGGAGGCCGGAATGGCGCGCGAAGTTGTCAGCTGGGACCCCTTCCGCGAACTGGCGGCGTGGCGCGAACGCCTTCAGCGTCTCTTCGGCGAATGGCCGGAGGTGGGCGAATTCGAGGGCGCGGCCGCATTCGCCATCGACGTCTACCAGGACGACCGGGGCTACGTCGTGAAGGCGGCGGTTCCCGGCGTCAAACCTGAGGACGTGGAGATCACGGTCGACGATGACGTGCTCCGCATCAAGGCGGAATCGAAGCAGGAGCAGGAGGTGAAGGAAGACCAGTATCTCCGGCGCGAAATCCGCTGGGGTGCTGTGCAGCGCGCCCTGCGCCTGCCACCGGACGTTGACGTCGATAAGATCGAGGCGAGCTTCGAGAACGGCATCCTGACGCTCAGGCTGCCGAGGAAGCCGGAGACGAAGCCCCGCACGATCAAGGTGCAAGCGAAGGGCTGAGTCGCCGAGAGCGGACGGCCGCCAACACGGAACGACCGGCCTGTCGTTCCTACGAGGGCCGCATCAGGCGCGCTCGAGCAGCTCCCGCACGCCTTTCGGGAGAGACTGGAACACGTCTTCCACTTCGCCAGCGCTAACGTGTTTCCGAAGCACTGCCCATGCGGCGGGGATCGCCTTTTCCGGGTCGATGGTCTTCACCGGGCAGCGCTCCACGAAACGGGCGACGAATTCGTCTCCGCCGCGTTCGTGGAGCAGGTCGCGTCCTGGGTCCCAGCCCTCGTAGAAGAAGCCCCGAAGCAGGACCGGAAGCTGCGCCGCCAACTGTGCAGCTTCGTCGACCTGTAGGTGGTCGCGGAGAAGCTGAAGGAACGTCCGCAGCGCTTGGAAGCCGTGGTGGCGGTCCGAGCCCATCCGCTCCGCCACTTCGTCGATCCAGGTGTAGGTGAGTTGTACCGTCTCGTCGATACCTTCGAGTCCGCGTTCCGCCATCGCTCACCTCCCTCGTTGGGAATCACACTTTCCGCTTTCCAGCGTAGGGGAGCAGGCGAAGCCCCGAACCGCCGATCGGCCCCGGACGGCGGGGCCGATGGTGCCGTGCTGTGGGAGAGGCCGGCGGGTCAAATCCCGAAGCTTGTGCCGGGGTACTTCGAAAGAGCCGACCGGGAGATGCGGCTCCGCTGGCCTTCGGTCGCCGCGCATCCGCGCATCTGGGGGCTGCGGCGCGGCCTTCGCGGACCTCGTGGAGTGGCCTTCCGCTTGCTTCGGCGCATGAACCCGTGCGTTGCCGGAAGCGGCGGCGCCGGCTCGGGTCAAGTCCCGCCAGCGGCTGCTCGAGGCGGGGGCCGCGGGCCGCGGATCCTCAGCTGACGGGGAGTTCCATCTCCTGCCCCCTACGAAGCACCGCCTCCACCAGGTTCATGGGGCAGAAGGGGCCGCACATGCTGCAGGCCTTGGTTTTCGAGCCCCGCTCCTCCTTGAGGCGCCGGGCCTCCTCGGGGAAAAGGGCGAGGGCGAACTGACCCTCCCAGTCCAGCCGGTAGCGGGCCTCGGACATCCGCCGGTTCCGCTCCAGGGCCCTTCGGTTCCCCCGGGCCACGTCCGCGGCGTGGGCCGCGATCTTGAAGGCGATGACCCCCTCCTTTACGTGCTCCACCGTGGGCAGGCCCAGGTGCTCCGCGGGGGTCAGGTAACAGAGCATGTCCGCCCCCAGCCACCCCGCCATGGCCCCGCCGATGGCCCCGGCGATGTGGTCGAAGCCGGCGGCGGTGTCTACCGGGAGCATCCCGAGGATGTAGAACGGGGCTCCCCCGGTGAGCTTCTTCTGGACCTGGACGTTAGTGGCGATTTCGTTCAGGGGGATGTGCCCGGGGCCCTCCACCATGGCCTGGACCCCGGCCCGCCGGGCTCGCTCCGCCAGCTCCCCGATGGTGAGGAGCTCGGCGATCTGCGCCCGGTCGGTGCTGTCCGCCAAGGAGCCGGGCCGGAGCCCGTCCCCCAGGGAAAGGGTCATGTCGTAGGTGCGAGCGATCTCCAGGAGGTCGTCGAATCGCTCGTAGAGGGGGTTCTCCTCCCCTCGGTGGAGCATCCAGGCGGCCATGAGCCCGCCGCCCCGGCTCACGATACCGGTTGTGCGCTCGGTCTGACGGTACGCCTCCAGGCTCTTCCGGGTGACCCCGACGTGAACGGTGATATAGTCCACTCCCTCCTGGCCGTGCTCCTCGATGACCTGGAAGAGCTCGTCAGAGGTCATGTCGAAGAAGCTCTTCCGCCGGGCAGCGCGGAACTCCGCTTCGTAGATCGGCACGGTGCCGAGGGGCACGGTCGCGACCTCCAGGATGCGCCGCCTGATCGCCTTGAGATCCCCGCCGGTGGAGAGGTCCATGACCGTGTCCGCCCCGTACTGGATGGCCACCCGGGCCTTCTCCACCTCCTCGTCGGGGTTCACGTAGTCGTACGAGGTGCCCAAGTTGGCGTTCACCTTGACGGTGAGCCCTTCGCCGATGCCCTTGAAATCCCGGAGCGTCGTGTGGTTTGGGTTCCTGGGGATGACGATCCGCCCCGCAGCCACCCCCTCCCGCACGAACTCGGGGGAGACCCCCTCCTGCTCGGCGATGTAGGCCATCTCCTCCGTGACGATGCCTCCCTTCGCGGCTTCCAATTGGGTCATGCGTTTCACCTCCAGAAGTTCACTGGTGTTCGCGCCTCTCCCGCGCGCGATGTGGCGTTCGCGGGAGGGGCTGTGGCCCAGTCGCGCCTGCATCAGGCGCGCGCGTTCGGCTCGCAGCGAGCGCGGCGAGAGGAGGCCACCGCCAGCCGGCCGCTTGGGGAGAGCCGCGCCCCGTTGCGGGGGACTCGGGCGGCCATCGGTCCCCGTCGGGCCAGGGCGGGCGTGTCGACCTCGTGGCTTACCCGAACCCGCGGCCCTTGTTGCTCGCGCCCTACGGAGCGTTCCGTGCGCTCGCCGAGTGCCCTGCGAATCCAGCGCGCTCCTCGGGACGCCGCCGGACAGGGCCCGCCTGTCAACAGTTCACCCCCTCCGGGGGCCTCGCCCGCTTGCGCTGCTCGGGCGGAAACCGGCCAGGGCGACCTGAGAAAGGAGACGGGGATTCGTGAAGGGGGATCGTCCATCGGCTTCCCTCCGCCGGCATTACCCGGATCAGGTTCCGAGGGTTGCTGGGAGAAACCCAGCTCTCAGCCCTTCGCTTCGGGCACCCCTAGCCTGCTACGCCACTCGGGAGTATACGGTCCGGGCGCCTGCGGGTCACGAGGGGAGCGGTAAGGTCGATCATGTCGAGGCCATACCCCGTCACCACCACTGCCGCGAGGGCGGCGACGATGACCGCGAGCAGAACGCCGACGACGATGGCGATGCGGCGAAGATTCCGAGTCACCGATGCTGCCCTCCCTCACGGTCGGATGCGAGTACTCCTGGTCCGCTTCGTCCCACCTCGTGGAGCACGCCGCAGGCTGCCATCATCTCTTCGTCGTGGGTGGCGACCACGACCGTACACCCCGCTTGCGCCCGCTCGAGGAGCGGGTCGATCACGCGCTGTCGGTTGTCGCGGTCGAGGGACGCCGTCGGTTCGTCGACGAGGAGCACGGCAGCGCCCTTGTAGATCGCGCGGGCGATGGCGAGCCGCCGCTTCTCGCCTCCGCTCAGATGTGCGGCGCGCTCGTCGCCGCGGCCCGCGAGTCCTACCCGTCGGAGAGCATCCTCGAGCCGCGCCCGGTCCCCGACGACCCGACTCGTGAAGAGAGAGAGGCGGTCATGGTCACGTTGTAGGCGACCGACTCGTCCTCCACGATCCCGTACTCCTGGAGCACGAAGGCGACGTGGTCGCGCCAGAAGCGGCGGACCCGCCCGGAGCCCCATCCACGAGTGTCGCGCCCGTCGACAAGCACCCGCCCGGCGTGCGGACGCAGGAGAAGCCCCAGGCAATGGAGGAGGGTGGTCTTCCCGCAGCCGCTGGGCCCGACGAGGCCCGTGATCCTCCCGGGCTCGCAGACCACGCTCTCCGCCCTCAGCACGTCGCGCCCCTGGAATCGAATTCCAACCCCTTCTGCTACGACGTTCATGGCACGCTCCTTCGATTCGGCGACTCCGGTGCCGATGACCGAGCACCCAGCTTCATAGCCGGCGTGCTCGCACCTTGGGGAAGACCGCTCGAGCGGCGAGAACATGCACCGCCGGTGACACGACGGCGACGGCGGCGGCTACCGTGAGGATCGGGAGGGTGTGTTCGGGCGGCTGGAAGAGGAGGACGAGCGCGGCGAGCCCGATGCCCGGGAGCACATCGAGGAGAACCCGCCGCCCGGTGACCCGCAGCCAGGGTTGCCCGGCAAGGCGCCGGGCGAAATCGTTTCGCGCCTGCAGCAGGGCCGTGAGGTAGGCACTGATTCCGGCGGCGATCAGCAGGGCGGCTCCGAGCACGACCATCGATGCGCTGCCCAGCCAGGCCTCGAACGAGGCGAACTGCGAGGCCAGGATCCCCGCCTCTGCCGCCCGCGAGACCTTCACCTCCCGTGCCAGGCCATGGGACTCGATCAGCGTCTGCGTCTGGTCTAACCCCGTGAAGAGCAGCTTCCCCTGTGATGCCAAGCTGAGGAGAGCGTCGTCGTCGAACGTCGCCCAGACACCCGGCACGACCACGATCAGCACGTTGTCGAGATGAACGAGGTCGTTCCCGTCAATGACCGGCACCGGGATGCCGCGCGGCGTGTAGTATTCGTAGCCGCTCAGAAGGTCCTCGGCGGACTCCTTCGGCCGCTGCCAGGCGCTGAAGTGATACCCGAATTCATCGATGAATGACTGCGGCACCTGGTCGAAAGGGACACGCTCCAGCGTCCGGCGGCCAACTTCGTCGAGGATCAGGTCGAGCCACCTCCGATTCACCAATGCGAAGCTCTCCCAACGGCCCCCGAGGGCATCGGATACCCAGGGGTAGGGGACGCCGGGTTCGTCCCGGAAAAGGAGGCAGAGCGCCACGCGGTCCTGGGCCTCGGCTTCGCGAACGACTGCCCCGACCGCCGGCATGATCCGCTGGAATTCGGTCTCGCTGAGGAGCCCGAATCCCAACGTAACCTGATCCGCCAGCGCCTCCCAGCGCCGCAACGCTTCCGCCCTGGACAAGGCCTGGTCGAGCGCACCCCAGGCCGGCCCGATCGTCAGCAGAAGGAACAGGAACGCGACCGCTTTCAGCCCGCCGGCTGCCCGCCGCGCCCCCAGGGCGGCCGGCTGACGGCGGGCGATGAGGTCGGGCGACGGAATCGAGGCCCCCGAGAGGGCGAGAGCCGCGGCGATGACACCGGCAAGGAGGAGGGCCCCGAGAACAACGAAATACTCGGCGTAGAGGGGCGCGAACAGCCAACCCTTCCACAGGCCGATGACGGGTAAAGCCCCGCCCAGGGTGGCGAGCCCGCCACTGACGACGAGGATGAGGAGCCGGGCGAGATCGTGGACCTGGATGCGCCACGGCGGGATGCCGGCGAGGACCCGGATGGCTCGACTCGGTGCGCGCGCCGCGAGCCAGTAGAGCGCTAGCGTCGCCGCCATGAGGCACGCGGCGACTGCGCCGAGGATGAAGCCCCGCACGGTCCAGAGGCTCTCGAGGGCCGCGCCGATGGTTGGGTCGGCCCGCTCGACCCGGACACCGCGCTGTTCGAGCGCAGCGACGAAGGACGGCAGATGCTCAGCGCCGCCCACGACCAAGTACGTCCCCGACGCGCTGATGTGGGCCAGCGCTTCGGGTCCGACGACGCGGGCGGGCGACCGGCCGTAGAGGGGCACGACTTGGGGGAGCGTGCGGCTGCCGTCGAGGGTAACGAAGAGCCTGCCGCGCAGATTGCGGTCGAGGTCAGCGGTGACCCGAAGGAGCTCGACGCCGGACGCGGCAGCCGCGGACCGGAGCAGGTTCATGGCCGCCTCACCCTCGGCGGCTTAGGCGAAGTCGAGGGTGAGGCGGCCGGCCGGGTCCAGCGCGACCGGGAAGCCTTTGTCGTGGACGCGGACGAGGAAATGCGCCATGACCGCCACCAGGGCGAAGACGATCAAGGAGGCGGCCAGCACAATTCGCTCGACCATTCCCGCTCCTTTCGCTCGACAGGCTCAAGGTCCGGTCGATCCGTCCCCACTAGACCCGGCAGTAGCCAGGGTTGACGATCCGGTACCAATAACGGTCGTCGGTGTACCAGAGATTGTAACCGCCGATCTCGGCGACGGAAGTGTAGCCGGGTTGCGTGTTCAGGCTTCGAACCCTACGCCATTCGCTGCCGTTCCAGAAGTCGGCAGTGGAGCCGTGGCATGCGGTTGGATGGTAGTAGTACGAACGGACGAGAAAATTCCAGAAGCCGTACTGCCAGACGCCGCCCTCGGGCGGATACTGGGTGGTGGGACCGGGGCGGAGCCATGCGAGCGCTGGTTCAGGCGCGAGCGCGATGGCAGCCCACGCGACAGCCACGATCGAGAGCCGCTTCATTCTCGCCAACATTGCGCACGCCCTATTTAGCGTCCTGAAGACGGTCCTGTAGTTATCGCCAAACTGTTTCCTTTCTCCTACTCATCACCTGCTTCCGCTTTCGTGTAACTACCGCGCGCTATTCTGCTCTCTCTCGTGTCAACCCCCGATCAACGGCAACGGCGCGTCGGCCGACTAAAGCGCGCCATCTGGCAGCCTCGCGGTTCGCGGTGAGGGCCACGCCCCAGTCTCCCGGGGACCAGGAAAGGCAGGGGTTCGCCGACCGCGGTGTGGGAGCGTGCTGAACAGAACGCGGGCTCGTGTCGGCCTGTCCGAACCGGGTCATGCTGCGAGCGCAGCATGTGGCGGTGCCGGGCCCGGCCGACGGCGTGGTCTTCGGCCACCGTGTCACGCGAAGCGCGAGCCACGGCGGCGGGGGTGTTGTCTGCCTCCGGTGTCAGGCCGAGCCTGGAGCGCCATCGCGACCGCCTGCTGTTCGCTCCGGGCCCTCCTCGGTACGGGAGGTCTCGCCGCTCCCCGTACGCTTCGTCCCGGGGTCACCTCGGGACGCACGGCGTGAGAGCGAAGGCGCACGGGACCCGCTCGGCGCTGATGGACGGGGTGTCCGAAAATCGGGCCCAGCGCCCAACGACTCCCGCTCAGGGCCGCCCATGGGGAGCGGGCAGCGATGCGGACTTGCTGGGCTGGCCTGCCTCTTGGAGGAAGCGTTCCAGACTCCTGCCCCTCGACCACCGGCGGCCGCCCCGCGCGGGGGTCGCGCAAACCTCCACGATCCGAGATAGGTCTTCGACGCCGATTTGGCGACGAAGCTCGCATACGGCAGCCGCAGGACGTTTGCCCGTTCTCGCTACAGGTCGCCTCTCCCTCGCCGCCCGGGGGCTCCTGATGCGGCCTCGATGGGCGCGTCGTGCCCCTGGTCGGCGTGTCGAGCTGTCCGCGGGCCCCTTCGTGGTTACGGCGTCAGGGCCAGCCGCGCCGCCCGCCTGGTCCCGCGGCTCCTGCGGGTTCCGCTGCCCACAAACGCCGGCGGGCCGGGTCC